>NZ_JAMBJZ010000067.1:0-11795 GCF_025291155.1 Apibacter sp. | reverse complement strand
TGTTTTATCTAATTTTTTAAATACAGATTGACATTTGTAATAAATCCTCTTTAACATCAATGTTATATAATACTAAGTAATCACCTAGTAAAAGAATAAATAACAATTTTTAGCAAAAAATAACCGAAAGTATCTAAATAAAAGGTATTTAAAAAAAGTTAATTCAACTAAACATTGGGATTTAAGCAATATTTATTTAACATTATTTTAAATTCTATTAAATTCTTAAAAAAATTTGAAACAAAAACACGTTTTTTTTAACAATTAACAATCACATAGCAATAATTATCCTTTATGTATTATTTTTAGAATATTTTTTTGAATTTAAATTAAAACTAAAATATTTTTTTACCCTATTTATTTTGGTATTTAGAAAAATTATCATAATTTAGCGGCCAATTATAATTAATAAAACGAATGTCATTGTTTACTAACATAATTAGCATTATTCTGATTCTGGGTAAAACTCAGAGTGAGTAACGCTTATGTTGTAAATTATACAAAATATAAAAAGCCTTTCTCACTCCAAGGGGAAAGGCTTTTTATTGTTTATTAATCACAAAAGAAAACGATATAAAGATGGATAAATTATTCATTTTCGACACTACTTTACGGGATGGAGAACAGGTACCCGGGTGTCAGTTAAATACAATTGAAAAAATAGAAGTTGCTAAAGCATTAGAAGAATTAGGAGTAGATGTTATTGAAGCCGGTTTCCCGATTTCAAGCCCTGGAGATTTTAGCTCAGTAGAAGCCATTTCCAAAGCAGTAACAAGACCAACCATCTGCGCTCTAACTCGCGCTGTAGAAAAAGACATAGAAGTAGCAGCCGATGCTCTTAAATATGCGAAGAAAAAAAGAATACATACAGGAATTGGAACTTCCGATTACCATATTAAATATAAATTTAATTCTACTCGAGAGGAAATAATCAAAAGAGCTGTTGCAGCAACCGCCTATGCTAAAAAATTTGTTGAAGACGTAGAATTCTATGCTGAAGATGCCGGAAGAACAGACAATGAATATTTAGCCAAAGTGGTTCAGGCAGTTATAAATGCAGGAGCAACAGTAATAAATATCCCTGATACTACCGGTTATTGCCTTCCTACGGAATATGGAGAAAAGATAAAATATCTGATGGAACATGTGGATATGAAAAACGCCATTTTATCTACACATTGTCATCAAGATTTAGGAATGGCAACTGCCAATTCTCTTATGGGAGTTATAAATGGGGCTAGACAAGTGGAAGTTACCATGAATGGAATTGGTGAACGTGCAGGAAATACTTCTCTAGAAGAAGTTGTTATGGCAATTAAAAGCCACAAGGAATTAGCTATAGAGACAAGTATTAATACCAAAAAATTATATCCTGTAAGTAAAATGGTTTCCAGCTTAATGAATATGCCTATCCAACCCAATAAGGCAATTGTTGGAAGAAATGCATTTGCTCATTCCTCTGGAATACATCAGGACGGCGTATTGAAAAACCTTTCAACCTATGAAATTATAGACCCTAAAGAAGTAGGTATTGATGACAACGCAATCGTTTTAACAGCCCGTAGTGGACGCCATGCTCTTAAAAACAGATTAAACTTATTGGGAATTAAAGTTGAATCAAATGAATTAACCACTATCTATGAACGATTTTTAGAATTAGCTGACAAAAAGAAAGATATTAACGACGATGACCTATTAATTCTTGTTGGAAAAGAACCGAATGAAAGCAATCGTATTAAATTGGATTTTCTACAAGTTACATCTGGTAAAGGCGTTAAAAATGCAGCGATTGTTACCTTAGATATTGCCGGAGAAAAATTCACCTCTACTTCCTTCGGAAACGGTCCTGTCGACGCAGCTATCAATACAGTTAAAGAAATACTCAAAAAACAAATGACTATTCATGAATTTTTAATTCAAGCTATTAATAAAGGAAGCGATGATTTAGGGAAAGTACATATGCAAGTAGAATATAATGGCAAAAACTATTATGGCTTTGCAGCAAATACAGATATTGTTACTGCTTCTGTGGAAGCCTATATTGACGCTATAAATAAATTTACCGTTTAACATTTATAATTAAACCAATTAAAAAAGAGAATATACCATGAAAACACTTTTTGACAAAATTTGGGATGCTCATACGGTTACTTCTATACAAGATGGGCCTACCCAATTATATATAGATAGGCATTTTTGCCATGAAGTTACCAGCCCTCAAGCCTTCAACGGACTAAGAGAAAGAGGATTAAAGGTTTTCAGACCAGAACAAACCACACTTACTGCTGACCATAATACACCAACCTGCAATCAAGATCAGCCGGTAAAAGACCCTATATCCAAAAAACAATTAGATACACTTTCTAAAAATGCAGAAGAATTTGGACTTACATTATATGCACTTGGAAACGAAAGAAATGGAGTAGTTCATATCATCGGACCGGAAAATGGATATACCCAACCGGGTATGACTATAGTTTGTGGAGATAGCCATACTTCTACTCATGGTGCTTTTGGAGCTATTGCTTTTGGAATAGGAACCAGTGAAGTTGAAATGGTATTAGCTACTCAATGTATTCTTCAAAGTAGACCTAAAACCATGAGAATTAACTTTAATGGATCTTTAAGTGACGGAGTTACCGCTAAAGATTTAGCATTATTTATGATTTCAACCCTTACTACGGGAGGAGCTACCGGATATTTTGTTGAATATGCGGGTGAAGCAATTCGAAATCTAAACATGGAACAAAGAATGACCCTTTGTAATTTAAGCATCGAAATGGGAGCACGTGGAGGGTTAATTGCTCCTGATGAAACAACATTCGAATATCTTAAAGGTAAAGACTTTGCTCCTAAAGGAGATAAATGGAATGAAGCTATCGAATATTGGAAAACTCTAAAAACAGATGAAGGAGCTAAATTCGATAAAGAATATACATTTGACGCTTCTAAAATTGAACCTATGGTTACTTACGGGACCAATCCAGGTATGGGGGTTTCAATAACCGGATCTATACCAACATTAGAAGGGTTGGATGAAACAGGTAAAATTTCTTTTATAAAATCATTGAATTATATGGGCTTCAATCCAGGAGAAAAAATGGAAGGAAAGCCTATAGACTATGTGTTTATAGGAAGTTGCACTAATGGAAGAATTGAAGATTTTAGAACTTTTGCAAATTTTGTTAAGGGTAAGAAAAAAGCAGAAAATGTTACAGCATGGTTAGTTCCCGGAAGTCATCGAGTTGCTCAACAACTTATCGATGAAGGTTTGTATGACATTTTAGAAGAAGCAGGATTCGAAATACGTCAACCCGGTTGTTCTGCATGCCTTGCTATGAATGATGACAAAGTTCCAGCAGGAAAATATGCGGTTTCTACCACTAATAGAAATTTTGAAGGAAGACAAGGACCAGGCGCCAGAACTATTTTAGCCAGTCCATTGGTAGCTGCAGCCGCGGCTGTAACCGGAAAAATAACCGATCCTAGAAAATTAAACTAATTCTATAAAAAACAACATGGAAAAATTTAAAACGATAACATCAACATACATTCCACTTCCAATAGAAAATGTGGATACAGACCAAATAATACCGGCACGATTCTTAAAAGCAACGAATAAAGAAGGATTCGGTGATAACTTATTCGCAGATTGGAGATATGATAAAAGTGGAAATCCAAAACCAGATTTTGTATTAAATAATTCTACCTACAGTGGTACAATTTTAGTAGCAGGAAAAAATTTCGGAAGCGGATCAAGTAGAGAACATGCTGCTTGGGCTGTATCAGGTTATGGATTTCGTGCGGTTGTTTCCAGCTATTTTGCAGATATTTTTAAGAACAACTCTCTAAACAACGGCTTACTTCCAGTAGTAGTTAGCCCGGAGTTTTTATCGGATCTTTTTGAAAGCATCCATTCGGACCCAAAAAATACTATTACGATAGATCTTGAAAAGCAATCTATCACAAATAATAAAACGGGAAAAACTGAAATTTTTGACATAAATTCTTACAAAAAAGAATGTCTTATTCAAGGACTTGACGATATTGATTATCTACTATCAAAAAAAGATAAAATCGAAGAGTATGAAAAAAACCGTATTTTTCAATATTAATTACGATTTTATCATTCGTAGATTAAAGTAATATTTCCAACTGGTCAATCATGTTTCATTAATAAAAATAATAGTATGATAGAAATTATGGATACCACTCTCCGTGACGGAGAGCAAACTTCCGGAGTTTCATTTTTAATGCAGGAGAAGCTAAGCGTTGCCCGTCTACTCATAGACATGGGAATAAACCGATTGGAAATTGCTTCTGCCAAAGTTTCTGAAGGAGAGTTTCTGACCGTTAAAAAAATAGCTTCTTGGGCAGAAAGCTCCGGAAACTTGGAAAAATTGGAAATATTAGGATTTGTAGATAAAGGAGCCTCTTTACGTTGGATAAAAGATTCCGGATGTAAAATAATAAATTTACTAACTAAAGGGTCGCTAAAACATGTAACAGAGCAATTACGTAAAACTCCTCAGCAACATTTAGAGGATATTAAGCATGATATTTTACTAGCGCAATCTATGAATATATCCGTTAATATATATCTTGAAGATTGGTCTAATGGAATGATCCATTCAAAAGATTACGTATTTTTTATGCTCGATAATCTTAAAAGTCTTCCCATTAAACGTTTTATGCTTCCTGATACCTTAGGAATACTAAATCCGAATAACACGAAACTTTTTTGTACTGAAATAGTAAATCGTTATCCCGATATTCATTTTGATTTTCATGCTCACAATGATTATGACTTAGCTGTGGCTAATGTAATGGCTGCTGTAGATTCAGGAATCCATGGTATTCATGTAACCATGAATGGATTAGGAGAAAGAGCAGGAAATGCACCATTACCTAGCGTAATTGCTGTTCTTCATGATCAAATGAAAATAAAGACCTCCGTTAAAGAATTTATGTTAAATAAAGTAAGTCGCGTAGTAGAGACTTATTCGGGACAAAATATTTCTTCTAACCAACCAGTAATAGGCGAAAATGTTTTTACACAAACTGCAGGAATTCATGCTGACGGAGACAATAAAAACAATCTTTATTACAATGATCTTCATCCGAATAGATTCGGTCGTATCAGAGAATATGCTTTAGGTAAATTATCAGGAAAAGCTAACATTAAAAAAAATATAGAGGCTTTAGGCATAGAACTCGATGAAAAAGATATGATCAAGGTGACCAATCGCGTGATTGAATTAGGAGATAGAAAAGAGATTATTACACAGGAAGACCTCCCCTTTATCATATCCGATGTTTTAAACACTAATGAAAATGAAAAGAAAGTAAAAATTCTTTCGTATGCATTAGTTTTAAGTAAAGGTCTGCACCCAACCGCCTCTATAAGAATGGAAATAGATGGTAAAACATATGAACAAACTGCATCTGGAGATGGACAGTATGACGCTTTTTCCGAGGCGATCAGCCTTATATATGAAAAATTAAATAAAGCCAAACCCATTCTTACTAATTACAAAGTAATTATTCCTCCCGGAGGGCAAACAGATGCTTTAGTTCAAACCGTTATATCTTGGAAGCTCAATAACTATGAATTTAAAACCAGAGGATTGGATGCTGACCAAACCGAAGCTGCCATTAAAGCAACTGAAAAAATGTTGAACATTATTGAAAATTTACATTGAAATTAATTTTGTAAAAAATAATTGTTTCAACATTTTAAAAAACATATTATACTAGAAAAAAATAAATAAAAGAATATATAAAATGAAATTAAATATAGCCGTATTACCGGGAGATGGAATTGGCCCTGAGATTATTGCTCAGGCTTTAGATGTAACTAAAGCTATATGTGCCAAATTTAATCATGAGCTTGCCTATAAAGAAGCGTTAGTAGGAGCAATTGCAATTGACAAAACCGGAAATCCTTATCCGCAGGAGACTCATGAACTTTGTATGAATTCAGACGCTGTTCTTTTTGGGGCAATCGGAGATCCAAAATATGACAATAATCCTTCTGCCAAAGTTCGTCCGGAACAAGGATTATTGAAAATGAGAAAAGATCTTGGTTTATATGCAAACCTTCGCCCTATCAATACGTTTCCTTCACTATTACATAAATCCCCTTTACGACCTGACTTAGTTGAAGGTGCAGATTTTATGTGTGTCAGAGAATTAACGGGAGGTTTATATTTTGGACGACCTCAAGGAAGAAGTGAAGACGGAAATACCGCTTATGATACTTGCGTTTATACTAGAGAGGAAATTGAAAGAATAGTTAGATTAGCCTATAAATTAGCTGGACAGCGAAATAAAAAACTTACTATAGTTGATAAAGCAAATGTGCTTTGCTCATCTCGTCTATGGAGGCAAGTTTCTCAGGAGATTGAAAAAGAATTTCCAGATATTGAAACTGAATACATGTTTGTTGATAATGCTGCAATGCAAATTATTCAATGGCCGAAACGTTTTGATGTATTGGTAACTGAAAACCTATTTGGAGATATTTTAACAGATGAGGCTTCCGTTATTACAGGATCTTTGGGAATGTTACCTTCAGCTTCAATCGGCATTCATACTTCTGTTTTCGAACCTATACATGGCTCTTATCCACAAGCAGCAGGGAAAAATATAGCAAATCCACTTGCTACCATACTTTCCGCTGCCTTGATGTTCGAATATGCTTTTGATTTAAAAAAGGAAGGTGCTTTGATTAGAAAAGCGGTAGATGCTTCTATGGAACAAAAAATTGTAACAGAAGATATCGCTTTCGAGGGAAAAGCTTATTCAACCACTGAAGTTGGAAAATGGATTGTTAATTATATCCAAAATTCATAATAAAAAAGGACTTCTTTACAAAGGAGTTCTTTTTATATTCAATCTTATTATTTTAGATTTTTTTAGAAACTATTGTGTAATTTAAGTAAAGATACGAGACAATTTAAGACAAAAAATACAGACTTCTTAATAAAAATATTTTAACAATTTAATTTAATCTATTTTTTTTATACTAAACCTCTAATTTTATCTAATAAATAAAAAATTAAAGAAATTTCACACTTAATAAATTAATACAATATAAATAATATATTTTTTTTTTATTTTTAACATTAAATTAGGATTTACTTTTATCAAATATTATTTTATTTACAAATAATATTTGGACATAATAAAAAACTATCTTAATTTTGTCTCACTCTTATAAGTTATAAAAATATATAATTAAAAACTAATGTCTCATTTAAACTACATACTCTTATTAAACCTCATTCTGGTCAATATTTGTTAATCAGGGGGAGGGATGTTAGTAGAATCTATTGTAGTTATAAAATATCATAAGCCCTTTCTCCCTATTAAGGAAAGGGCTTTAATTTTATAAAGAAACAAAAATAAACTAAAAAAATGAAAAACCAGTTAAGAAGTCACACCAGTACCCATGGTAGAAGAATGGCTGGAGCCCGCGCTCTATGGAGAGCAAACGGAATGCAGGAGGAACAAATGGGTAAACCTTTGATTGCAATCGTCAATTCATTTACCCAATTCGTACCCGGGCATGTGCATTTACATCAAATAGGACAATTTGTAAAATCGGAAATAGAAGCATTAGGATGTTTTGCTGCTGAATTTAATACCATTGCCATAGATGATGGTATTGCTATGGGACACGACGGAATGTTATATTCTCTTCCTTCTAGAGATTTAATTGCTGATAGTGTTGAATATATGGTAAATGCTCACAAAGCTGATGCAATGATATGTATAAGCAATTGTGATAAAATAACACCTGGTATGCTCATGGCTTCTATGCGATTAAATATTCCAACTATTTTCGTTTCCGGTGGACCTATGGAAGCAGGAGAATTAAATCATCAACATTTAGATCTAATTGATGCTATGATTAAATCTGCAGATTCCACTGTATCAGACAAAGAAGTCAATGCCATTGAACGATCTGCTTGTCCTACTTGTGGTTCTTGCTCTGGTATGTTCACAGCAAATTCTATGAACTGCTTAAATGAAGCAATCGGATTAGCCTTGCCCGGAAATGGCACCATAGTAGCAACCCATGAAAATAGAAAAAAACTATTTAAAGATGCCGCTGCCTTGATTGTAAAAAATGCTTACAAATATTATCGTGATGGAGATGATTCCATATTGCCAAGAAGTATTGCTACGAAACAGGCTTTCCTCAATTCTATGGCTTTAGATATTGCTATGGGTGGATCTACGAATACAATCCTTCATCTTTTAGCCATCGCAAATGAGGCACAGGTGGAATTCACTATGGACGATATAGATTCCTTATCTAGAAAAATACCTTGTCTATGTAAAGTTGCTCCGAATACAACAAAATACCATATTCAAGATGTAAATCGAGCCGGTGGTATTATGGGTATTTTGAATGAATTAGCTAAATCAAATTTAATCAATACTTCTACCTACCGAATTGACGGTTATACATTAAAACAAGCAATAGAAAAATATGATATAACTACGGAAGCTCCTAATCAAGAAGCATTAAATTTATATAAATCAGCTCCTGGGAATAAGTTTAATTTAGTAATGGGATCACAAAATTCAGCCTATCCTACCCTTGATACCGATCGATCTGAAGGATGTATTCGAGATATGGAACATGCTTACACTAAAGACGGTGGGTTAGCTATATTAAAAGGTAATATAGCTTTAAACGGATGTGTGGTAAAAACGGCGGGAGTAGACGAAAGCATATTTAAATTTACAGGTACGGCAAAAGTATTTCAATCACAAGATGCTGCTTGCGAAGGAATTTTATCAGGAAAAGTTCAGTCCGGCGATGTCGTAATCATTACCTATGAAGGTCCAAAAGGAGGCCCAGGAATGCAAGAGATGCTCTACCCTACTTCCTATATAAAATCAAAACATTTAGGAAAAGAATGCGCTTTAATTACTGACGGAAGATTTTCAGGAGGAACTTCCGGTTTATCCATAGGACATGTTTCCCCTGAAGCTGCAGCCGGAGGAGCCATAGGTTTGGTAGAAGACGGAGATATTATTGAAATTGATATTCCTAATCGTTCTATTAACGTTAAAATATCCGATGAAGAACTGGAATTTCGAAGGAATCAAGAATATTCAAAAGGTAACGAAGCATTTAAACCCAACAGAGAACGTAAAATTTCAAAAGCATTAAAAGCATACGCTAGTATGGTTAGCTCAGCGGATTTAGGTGCAGTAAGAATAATATAATTAATGACTTAAATAATAAGAATAAAGACTATGAATACTAATATTTCAGGAAGTGAGGCTTTAATAAAATCCTTGCTTAAAGAAGGTGTAGACACTATATTCGGATATCCGGGAGGGGCTATTATGCCGGTATTCGATGCTTTATATGATTACACAGATAAAATCAATCATATTCTTGTACGTCATGAACAGGCAGCTGCCCATGCTGCGCAAGGTTATGCCCGAGCTAATGGAAAACCCGGAATAGTATTAGTAACTTCAGGTCCCGGTGCTACAAATACGGTAACTGGAATTGCAGATGCTATGATTGACAGTACTCCTTTAGTAGTAATATCCGGCCAGGTATTTTCCGGCTTATTAGGAAGTGATGCTTTCCAAGAAGCAGATGTAGTAGGAATTACCAAGCCAATTAGCAAATGGACATATCAAATACGTAATGCAGAAGAAATTCCATGGGCGGTAGCTAGAGCTTTTTATATTGCTAGTAACGGTCGCAAAGGACCTGTGGTATTAGATATTACAAAAGATGCTTTGATCGGACAATTTGAATATTCTCCAAAAGATATTAATTTTATAAGAAGCTACCAGCCGATTCCCGATTTAAAACAAGAAGAAATTCAATCAGCTGCAAAATTAATTAATGAAGCAAAAAAGCCTCTGGCTTTAATTGGACAAGGGGTTATTTTAAGCGGTGCGGAAAAGGAACTTAAAAATTTCTTAGAGAAAGCAAATATTCCCGGAGCGTCCACTATGTTAGGCCTTTCAGCTATACCTACAGACCATCCGCTAAATGTCGGACTTTTAGGAATGCACGGAAATGTTGCCCCAAACATTAAAACTAATGAATGCGATGTTTTAATTGCAATAGGTATGCGATTTGACGATCGTGTCACCGGTGATTTAAATACTTATGCTAAACAGGCAAAAATTATTCACTTTGATATTGATCCTTCTGAGGTTGATAAAAATGTAAAAACTCATGTAAAAGTTCTTGGGGATGCAAAAACTACCTTAGCAGAAGTTACAAAACTTCTCCATGAGAGTAAGCATACTGAATGGCTTGATAGCTTCAAAGAATATGACAGTAAAGAATATGATGCTGTAATCAAAAAAGAATTGTATCCGGAAGCAGGAAGCTTAAAGATGGGGGAAGTAGTTAGAAAAGTTTCCGAAGCTACAAACCATGAAGGAATATTAGTTACCGATGTTGGACAGAACCAAATGATGGGAGTGCGATACTTTAAATACAAACATAGTAGAAGCGTTATTACTTCGGGAGGACTGGGTACCATGGGATTTGGATTGCCTGCAGCTATAGGAGCTAAAATTGGTGCTCCCAATAGAACGGTCTGCTTATTTGTGGGTGATGGAGGGATACAAATGACTATACAAGAATTGGGAACCATCATGCAATACGACATTGATGTGAAAATAATTATTTTAAATAATCATTTCCTTGGCATGGTACGTCAATGGCAAGAATTATTTTTTGATAAAAGATATTCTGAAACTCTTATGAAAAACCCAAATTTCGAAGCTATCGCTAAGGCTTATAATATAAAATCTAAAACCATAAGTGAAAGAGATGATTTAGATAAGGCAATTGATGAAATGATTAGTCATAAAGGTCCTTATTTATTGGATGTACAAGTAGAATTACAAGGAATGGTTTATCCTATGGTACCTGCAGGTTCTTGTGTAACTAACATTTTGTTGGGAGAATCTAATCAACTATAAACTAAAAATTATGAAAACTATTCAATCCAAATTTAATTCCGTCGCACATCAATACGATCAACAAAGAAAGAAATTAATTCCTTGTTTTGACGATTTTTATCAGATTACGGTAGAAAATATAAATCTTTCAACTTCTTCCCCTGAAATCCTAGATATCGGAGCAGGTACCGGATTATTATCTGAATTTATTTTACAAAAATATCCTAAAGCTAAAATCACTTTAGTTGATTTTTCTGAAAAGATGCTGGAAGTTGCCAAAAATAGATTTATTAATAATCCTAATATTAAAATAATCTGTCAGAATTTTACCACGTTAACAGTAACTCAACCCTTCGATGCGGTGGTATCCTCTTTAGCAATTCATCATTTAGAGGATTTTGATAAAATTAAACTTTATAATTCCATATTTTCCTATCTTAAGGAAAACGGTGTATTTATAAATGCAGAACAAATTGCGGGAAATGATGAATTTTTTTCTACACTTTATGACAGATTATGGAGAGCGTATATTGAAAAAAGTGGCTTAGCTCAAGAAGCAATTGAGGCTTGCTTTGAAAGAATAAAGTTAGATAAAAGAAGTCCTTTGCCAGAGCAATTGAATTGGCTTAAAAGTGCAGGATTTAAAGAGGTTGATTGTCTTTATAAATATTACGACTTCGCAGTTTTATATGCTAAAAAGTAAAATCATGAAAAATAAAACGTTATACACTGTTACCATATTTTCTGAAAACACGGTGGGACTTTTGGGTCAGGTTACAAGTGTTTTTACCAGAAGATTTTTAAATATAGAAACTTTATCAGTATCTCCATCT
>NZ_JAMBJZ010000066.1:0-12200 GCF_025291155.1 Apibacter sp. | reverse complement strand
GGCACTCCTGGAAGTTTTAACCATCGAGAAGCATTTGCTCCGTCAATACTTTTTCCTTGCATTAAAGTAAGTATTAATAGAAAAATAACTACAGGTAATAATAATTTTGAAAAACCTCCAAAATATTTATAATCAATTTTTTGAAAAATAAAAACAATACCAATGCCAACTATAATGAATCCAGCATGTTTAGTAAAATGTCCCAATACAGAACCCTCTCCGACAACATACTGCAAGTTAGAACTTGCAGAATATACAGGTAAGAAGGATGCAAGCGAAATTAAAAATATCGCTGCCCATAAAGTTATATCTCCTTTAAAGTATTGTTTTAATTTTTTCATGTACTAAAGTTTTCTAACTTCTTCTTTAAATTGATTTCCACGATCTTCGTAATTTTTAAATAAATCGAAGCTAGCACATGCTGGAGAAAGAAGAACAGAATCTCCTTTAGAACCTAAGCTATAAGCTGCTTTAACTGCATCTTTCATTGACTGAGTTTCTACAATGTTTGAAACAATGTCTTGAAAAGAGCTTATAATTTTGGTATTATCTATTCCCAGGCAAACAATAGCTTTAACTTTGCGTTGTACAAAAGGAAGTAATTCGTTATAATCATTTCCTTTATCTGTACCACCTACAATCCAAATAATTGGAGTTTTCATGCTTTCTAAAGCATAATACACGGAGTTTACATTAGTTGCTTTACTGTCATTTATGAAATTGATACCATTAATTTTTAAAACAAATTCTAGACGATGCTCTACTGCTTCAAAATCCATCAGACTTTGTTTTATAAATTCATTTTTAATTTTAGAAAGCTTTCCTGCAATCCCTGCTGCCATAGAATTGGCCATATTATGTTTTCCTGTTAGTGCTAATTCATTAATTTTCATTTTAAAAGTATCAGAGTTAATGTGGAAGTTTATATATTCATTATCGCTATAAGCCCCGTTTTCTATTTTATTATCTAAAGAAAAAGAAAGCTTGTTAGCATGTGTATCATTATTTTCAAACCAATTTTTTGTCATCACGTCATCTTCATTATATATAAAGAAATCGTATTTATCTTGGTTAGAGGTTATCATAAATTTTGCATCAACATATTTTTGGTATGTATAATCATATCGATCCAAATGATCCGGGCTTATGTTCAGTACCATAGCAATGTGTGGTTTAAAACTTTGTATGTCATCTAATTGGAAACTGCTGATTTCAAGTATATAGTAATCAAAATTTTCTTCAGCCACTTGCCATGCAAAGCTTTTTCCGATGTTTCCGGCTAGACCTACATGATATCCTGCGTTTTTAAAAATGTGATAGGTTAGAGAAGTGGTAGTTGTTTTTCCGTTAGACCCCGTGATTGCAATTAATGTAGCCTTTGTAAATTGAGAAGCGAATTCAATTTCAGAAGAAATTCGAATTTTTCTTTCATTTATTTTTTGAATGATGTTAGATTTTTTTGGAATTCCAGGGCTTTTTATAATCCAATCTGCATTTAGAATTATTTCTACCGTATGTTGATTTTCCTCAAAAGGTATTTGTTTTTCGGTTAGAATATTTTTATATTTTTCTTTTATACTATTTCTATCGGAAAGAAAGACATCATAACCTACCTTTTTACCTAAAATTGCAGCTCCAACGCCGCTTTCTCCGCCACCTAATATAACTAGCTTCTTCATTTTTATCTATCTTATTTTTAAGGTTATAATACAGAAAATTGCGAGCATAATACCGATAATCCAAAAACGAGTAACAATTTTACTTTCATGGTATCCCAATTTTTGAAAATGATGATGAAGAGGAGACATTAAGAATATTCTTTTTCCCTCTCCGTATTTTTTCTTAGTATATTTAAAATAACTCACCTGTACCATGACTGATAGGTTTTCAACCAAAAATATTCCGCATAGCACCGGTATGAGGAGTTCTTTTCTCAATACGATAGCCAAAACAGCAATTAATCCGCCTATGGTCAAACTTCCCGTATCTCCCATAAATACTTGTGCCGGATACGTATTATACCATAAAAAGCCTATTAAAGCCCCAGCAAAAGCTGCTGAAAATATTACTACTTCTCCAGAGTTTGGTATATACATTAGATTTAAGTAATCCGCCATCATTATATTTCCAGAAACATAAGCAAAAAGAGCAAGTGCAGTAACTATAATAGCAGAACTTCCAGCAGCTAATCCGTCGATTCCATCTGTTAAATTGGCTCCATTTGATACAGCCGTTACAATGGTGATAACTACAGGAATTAAAATAATCCATACCAAATTTTGTGAGTCTTTTTCATCAACTCCTATCCATGTTAAAACTTTTCCATAGTCAAATTGATTATTTTTAAAAAAAGGAATGGTTGTTTTAAATGATTTTTCTTTAGGATAAAAGTCCTTTGCTAATTCAATATTAAGAGATCCTTCAATCTTTTCTCTAATTACAATGTCCTTATTGGTATATAATACAACTCCTACAAAAATTCCCAGACTAATCTGTCCTAAGATTTTGAACTTTCCTTTTAGTCCATCCTTATTTTTTTTATGAATTTTTAAGAAGTCGTCCAAAAAGCCAATAATGCCCATCCAAATTGTTGATATAACTAGAATGATGATATAAATGTTATTTAGCTTACAGAATAATAGTACAGGAATCAATGTGGCAAGAATAATAATTATTCCTCCCATAGTTGGAGTACCTTCTTTTTCTTTCTGACCGGTAAGACCTAATTCCCTAACGGTTTCACCTAGTTGCTTTTTTCTAAGAAAATTTATAATTCTTTTTCCTATAATTAATGATATGAATAAAGATGTAAATACCGCAGCTAAGGCACGGAATGTAATATATTTATATAATCCACTTCCGGGTATATAATAATGTACATTTAGATAATCAAATAAGTGGTAAAGCATCTTTTCTTTATGTATTTTTTAGTAATTGTTTAGTTATGTTCATATCATCAAATGGAAATCGTTCTCCATTTATTTCTTGGTAATTTTCGTGTCCTTTTCCAGCAATTAGAATTATATCTTTAGGCTGAGTCATTTTAATAGCTGCTCGTATGGCCTGTTTTCTGTCTGTTATGGAAAGATATTTATGGGTATTTTGTGCTTCAATTCCGGATTCGATTTCAGTAATAATTTCATCCGGATTTTCATCTCTAGGATTATCTGAAGTAATAATTGATAAATCAGATAACTGAGTAGCTATATTACCCATTTTAGGTCTTTTTTCCTTATCTCGGTGTCCTCCGCATCCGAATACTGTAATTAACTTTTCATTCCTTGTTCGAGATTGATTGATTGCTTCCAATATATTTTGTAATGCATCGGGAGTATGAGCATAATCAACAATAATATATTTTTGATCATCAGATACGTAGGTTTCAAAACGTCCTTTAACTCTTTGTAATTTGCTAAGAGCTGTCAATATAGTTAAGTGATCAAAACCCAATTCAGAGGAAATGGCATATGACAATAGTTCATTATATGCATTGAATTTACCTGCTAAGACTGTCCAAAATTCGTAACTATTAAATTGCAACAACATTCCATCTAGCCTATTTTCAATAATTTTACCTTTATAGTCGGAAGTTGATTTTAAAGAATATGTTACCTTCTTAGCCTTTGTATTTTGAAGCATGATCAGTCCATTCTTGTCATCAACATTAGTAATAGCTATTGCAGTTTTTGGTAATTCATCAAAAAACTTCTTTTTTGCCAATATATAATTGGAAAATGATTTATGATAATCTAAATGATCATGAGTAATATTAGTAAAAGCTCCGATCTTAAAAGTAAGTCCGGCTAATCTATTTTGATGAATTCCATGTGAGCTGACCTCCATAAAAGCGTATTGACAATTATTTTCAACGGCTTGTGCCAATAAATTATTAATAGTAATGGGGTCGGGGGTAGTATGATTTGATTTTAAAATTTTATTTGAAATTCTATTTTCAATAGTTGATAGTAAAGCACAATGAAAACCTAATTGTGTAAATAGGTTAAACAATAAAGTGGTAGTTGTAGTTTTCCCATTAGTTCCGGTAATCCCTATAAGTGTCAATTTTTCTGAAGGATTATCATAAAAATTAGAGGCAACTATTCCTAAAGCTAGGCTCGTATCTTTAACCTGAATATAAGTGACTGAATCAAAGCATTGAGCCGGCAACTCTTCACATATAATAGCAGTAGCTCCTTTTGATATTGCTTGGGGTATAAATTGATGCCCATCTAAATCATATCCTTTGATGGCAAAGAAAATACATCCCGGTTCAATTTTTCTTGAATCGAAAGCAATACCTTTGATTAAAGAACTAACATTTCCTATTAGTTTTTCAATGGATACTTTATTCAATAGATCTGAGAGCTTTTTCATGCGCTTAATTTTAAATATACGGTCATACCTTTTTTTATTGGAAAGCCAATAATGGATTGTTCCACGACTTTTCCATTTCCTGTGTATACTACTTTCAATCCTAAATTTTCCAAAGCAGGTATGGCATCTTTGCCATAATAGCCGATCACATTTGGGACTATAGTAGTTAGTGGATTAATAGTTATTTTTTGTTTTCGTGTTATCAGTAAATTTATTTTTTGTGATTCTTTAGATTTATCTAATTTAGGTAGATTTAATGGTTTTTTTAGATATACTTTTCCAGCTATTTCTTTAAATACAGGAGCGGCAACTTGTGCCCCATAAAAACCTTTTTTGGGTTTATTGATGACTACAATGCAAGAATATTCGGGTTGATCTGCTGGAAAAAATCCACAGAATGATGCTTGATATAGTCTTCCTTTTCCTTTATTCCAATATTCTACCTGTGCAGTTCCCGTTTTACCGGCCATAGATAAATTGGGCGTATAAATGCTTCTCGAAGTTCCGGTTTCTACGGCATAGGTTAACATTTTCTTTAAATCGTTAATTGCTTTTTGAGAAGCCATTTTTTGATTTATTACTATAGGTGTAAATTTTTCTGTAACGATGCCTTTAGTTTCAATTTTATATAGCAACTGCGGCTTCATTAATTTCCCATTATTGGCTATCCCATTGTAAAAAGTGAGAATCTGTAAAGGAGTTAGCTTTATTCCATATCCGAATGACATCCAGGCAAGCGTAACCGGCCCCCATCTTTTGTCATATTTTGGAATGTAAGGTGCGCTTTCTCCTGGAATATCTATATCCGTTTTTTGATTTATTCCCCAGGAATTGATTTTATTCAAGAAATCTTGTGGATTTTTTGAAAAATAAGTGCTTACCATTTTAGATATCCCGACGTTGCTCGATTGAGAAAGAACCTGTGATAGTGTAATAACACCACTTCCATGGTCATCTCGTATAATATGTTTATGATATTCCCAATATCCCGGACCTATATCAACTTTTGTATTAGGTTCTACATATCCATCGTCAAGAAGTGCGAGCATAGATACGGATTTAAATGTTGATCCAGGCTCTGCAGCTTCCCATACAGCATAATTCCGTAGATCGATATATTCTCCTTCTTTAGTTCTTTTTAGATTGGTAAGAGCAACTATTTTCCCGCTTTTTACCTCCATTACTATAGTGCAACCGTGGTCAGCTTCTGATTTTTCAAGTTGATCTTGTAAAGCAGAGTATGCAATATTTTGAATCCTTATATCAATCGTTGTGTACACATCATTACCATCTTGTGGCTCCAGTTCAATATTTATGGGCTTCCATTGTTTTTGGTTAATTCGTTGTTGAATTTCTCTACCGTTTTTACCTTTTAAATAACCAGAGAAAGCTCCTTCCAATCCGGATTTACCTCTCTCATCATCAAATCCTAAAGTTCTGCCCCCAAATCCTGAAATAGTTTTTACTCTTTCTGTTCTTCTTTCTACTATAAAGCCTCCTTTATTTTTCCCTTTATTTAGGATGGGAAAATTTTTAAGTCGTGCAAATTGTTCGTAATCCAGACCTTTGACTAATTTTAAATATTGGTTTTCTTTTTTTCTTCCTTCATTTAGTCTCGAATAAAAATAAAAGCTCGGCTTTTTAAACATTTTTTGCAATGAATCGCATAATGCGCCAATATTATTCTGATACAATTCTGTGCGGATAGTTTTCATATCCATATAAATATCATATTTGGTAATCGTTGTAGCAAGTAAGATTCCATCTGAAGCGTATAAATTTCCTCTTGCAGCTACAACCTCAACATTTCTGAAGTTTGTCGTTTGTGCAAGATTTTTATACTTTTCAGTATCATGAGTTTGTATATATATAAGCCGTATAAATACAGATCCCGCAAATAGTAGAATAAATACGAAAACCCAATAGGTACGTGCTAATATTTTTCTTCTCTTGTTATTATTCATCTTCTACTTTCGGCACCAAAATTTTATAGGGTTGTTTATCTAATGGGTAAAGTGAATCAGAACTTACTATTTCACCCAATTCAGATTCTACTTTTAATTTCATTAGTTTATTATGTATTAAAGCGTATCTTGCTTTATACTCTTCTGATCTTTCTTTTAAGTCAGAAATTTCAACTACTTTTTCATCAACAATATGAGAGGAAGAAATTGAAATTAAAGATAATACCATTAGGAATAAGATAAATTTCCATACAGAAAATGCATCACCTTCTACTAAAAACTTTCCTTTTAGTATATCTAAAACAGTTCTTGATTTTCTATTTTTAGCTGTCTTTTTAGCCATTGTTTCTTTTAATTGCTATCCTCATTTTTGCACTTCGTGCTCTGGTGTTTTCGATTATTTCCTCATGGTTTGGAACTATTGCTTTTGAGAAAGGAATATCAAAAGGTTTGTCCCAGTTTCCAAATACATCTCTTTCCGGTTCTCCTTTAAACAATCCTGTTTTTAAGAATTTTTTTACTAACCGATCTTCCAATGAATGATAGGAGATAAAGACTAAAACACCTCCTGGTTTTAATATTTCATAACTTTGAGTTAAAAGTTCTTTCAGTGCATTTAACTCGTCGTTTACTTCAATTCTAAGAGCCTGAAATAATTGAGCGAAAAATTTATTTTGTTTAAAAGCAGGAATACTTTTACTGAATAATTCTTTGAGATCTGAAGTTGTTTCAATTATATTTTCTTTTCTTCTTTCTACAATTTCTTTTGAAATTTTCTTAGATTGTTTTAATTCTCCGTATAAATAAAAAATCTCCGATAATTGATCTTCCGTATAGTTGTTAATAATATCTTTTGCCGTAAGGGACTGTTTGTTGTTCATCCTCATATCTAAAGGACCTTCAAATCGGGTTGAAAAGCCTCTTTGGGGCATGTCAAATTGATGAGAAGAAACTCCCAAATCAGCAAGTATTCCGTCAACGCTATCTACTTTGTAGAATCGTAAGGAATTTTTAAGATAGCGAAAATTTTGTTGAATAAATGTAAAGCGACTATCTTTAATAATATTAGACGTGACATCATAATCCTGGTCAAAAGCATACAATCTACCTTCCGGAGATAATTTTTTCAAAATCAAGCCTGAATGTCCGCCTCCACCAAAAGTACAATCTACATAAGTGCCTTTGGGATTCAAGAGTAATGCTTCAACACTCTGTTGTAATAAGACAGGTTTATGATAATTCATTTTCAGATATATTACCCATTACTTCCTCAGCCAAATTGGCAAAGTCTACTTCATTCACATTGACAGACTCTTCATAAAGGTCTTTGTCCCATATTTCAATGACATTAATAGAAGCTGCAACTACAATGTTTTTTTCAAGCTTAGCAAATTGAATTAAATCTTTGCTTATTTGCAAACGTCCATTAGTATCAATTTCTATATTTTTTAAACCGGCTGTAAATTGGCGTATAAAGTCATTATTTTTTTTAATGAAACGGTTTAATTTATTTATTTTGCTCATCACTTGATTCCATTCGGACATAGGATGTAGCTCTAAACATGGTTGAAAAACAGATCTTTTTAGAATAAAACCTTCATGCAAAAGCGAGTCCAATTGCTTCTTCAAACCTGAAGGGAGCAGGATTCTTCCTTTTGAATCAAGGGTGCATTCGTATGTTCCTATAAAACTAACCATATTAGTTTCCAAAAATATAAATTATTTTCCACTTTACTCCACTTTACTCCACTTTTGTTGATAACTTTTGTAAGGTAAAATAGTTCGAAAAAAAATGAAATTTCTGACTAGTAAAAAAGGAAAGTTATTAGTAAATAATGTTTCTAATTAGTAATAAATGATGTACTTTTGCATTTGCATAGCAATAAGATTGACTAATGATTTTTAATCTTCGTAAAGAAAAAAAATTTGCATACACAGTAAGGGGCGAGGGCAAACCAATAGTTTTATTACATGGTTTAATGGGAAGTTTAAGCAATTTTTCGGATCAGGTTGATTTTTTTTCTAAAAATGGATACAAAGTGTATTCTATAGAGCTTCCGTTGTATTCTCTTCCAACTCTACGAACTAATGTATTGGGATTGACTAATTATGTGATAGCATTCCTTCAAAAAATAGTTGATGAACCGGCTATTATTTTAGGAAATTCTTTAGGGGGACATTTAGGCTTAATGATATCTTTAAAAAAACCTCATTTTGTTGATTCTTTGGTTTTAACCGGAAGTTCTGGACTATATGAAAGAAGCTTTGGGGAGTCTTATCCGAAAAGAGGCAGTTATGAGTATGTCAAAAAGAAGTCAGAAGAGGTTTTCTATGATCCGAAAATAGCTACTAAAGAATTAGTAGAGGAAGTGTACGAAACATTATCCGATAGGAGTAAAGTTTTGAAAACAATTCATATTGCAAGAAGTGCTATTAAACATAATTTATCTAAAGAATTAAAAAATATTTATCAACCCACTTGTTTAATTTGGGGAAAACAAGATAACGTAACTCCCCCTGAAGTAGCAGAGGAATTTCATGAAGGTATTCCTAATTCTCAATTATTTTGGGTCGATCAATGTGGCCATTCTCCGATGATGGAAAAGCCAAATGAATTTAATGAAATTCTTTATAATTGGCTGAAAGAAATGAAATTATAGAAATTTTTACTATGACTATATATTCAGCAGAGTTTATAAAAAGCAGTAAATTTATGGAAGATTGCCCTGAAGGGAACAAACCGGAGTACGCATTTATAGGAAGATCTAATGTGGGTAAATCTTCTTTGATTAATATGCTCACTAATAAAAAAGGTTTAGCTAAAACTTCTTCCACTCCTGGAAAAACCCAATTGATTAATCATTTCCTGATTAATGATAATTGGTATTTAACAGATTTGCCAGGTTATGGTTATGCTAAGGCTTCTAAATCTAGTAGGGCTGAATTTTCTAAAATGATTGAAAACTACATCTTATCCAGAAAAAATTTGGTTAATCTCTTTGTATTAATTGATTCTCGTCATTTACCTATGCAAATTGATTTGAATTTTATAAATTGGTTAGGAGAAGAAGGAATCCCTTTTTCATTAATTTTTACTAAATTAGATAAAGTTTCTCAAAAAGAATTTTCGTTTAATTTTAAAAAATACTCTCAAAAATTACGTGAAACATGGGATGAGCTCCCTGAAATGTTTAAAACATCATCAGAAAAGAAAATTGGACAAGAAGAAATACTTTCCTTTATTGAAGATACTAATAAATATTTAGCTAGGAATAAGATTTATTTTGGCGAATAATCATCCTCTATATTTTGAAAATTAATGTAAGCGGTAGCTTTTAAATTACCTTTTATTGTTATGGAAAAAGATTTTATTTTCGGAATACGTCCTGTTATGGAAGCCTTAGAAGCTGGAAAAACATTTGATAAAGTGTTTATACAAAATGGATTATTGGGAGAGAATATTAAAGTTTTAAAAATGAAATTTTCGCAAGCTGGAATTCGAGTTAAATATGTTCCTGTTGAAAAATTAAATCGATTGACTCGAAAAAATCATCAAGGTGTATGTGCTTTTCTTTCTCCTGTACAATTTTTTACTATAGAGGATTCGATACCTCAATTATTTGACGAGGGTAAAATGCCATTTGTTCTTATTTTAGATCATTTAACTGATGTAAGAAATTTTGGTGCAATTTGTAGAACAGCTGAAATAGTGGGGGTCGATGTTATAGTGATTCCGGATGAAGGTTCTGCTCCTGTCAATTCAGATGCAATTAAAACTTCTGCCGGTGCTATTTATAACTTAAAGATTTGTAAAGAAAAAAATTTATTAAAAGTATTAGAGTATTTAAAGCTCAGTGGTATAAAAGTTGTTTGTGCTACTGAAAAAACCAATACTTATTTATACGATGAAGTGTTGAAATTCCCATTAGCAGTAATTTTAGGGAATGAGGAAAAAGGAATTTCAAGAGATTTATTAAAAAATTCCGATGCGAACTTAAAGCTTCCAATTTATGGTAAAACGGAATCCTTAAATGTGTCAGTGGCTTGTGGGGCTTTTTTGTATGAGGTAATAAGACAAAATTTAAATTCTATTTAAAAAAATTTATATTAAAAATATTTTTTATAATGAAAAGTTCGATAATTATTGGAGCATTATTTTTAATCTTGGGAATAATTTTAGGCTATATCCAGTATAACGGATCAAAAGAACCATTTTTAACTATAACCTTAGTAGTAGGATTGATAGGAGGAGCCGGTTTAGGCCTTATATTAGGAGCTATCAGTGGGTATAGCAGCAAATCACAAAGTATCAAAAGAAAAGCAAGTGAGGCGGAAAGAGAAGTTATGAGGGATAGATTAAAAAATCAAGGATCATCAGCTAATGATAATTCTAATGGGAATTATTAGGTAGATTCTTATAATAATAAATGGAAGGAATAAGTAATAACAGCAATATGGGCTGTATAATTATTCTCCTTATATAAAAAGTAGGCATATATCCTAAACTAAAATTTGTAAACAGCGAAAATAAATATAAACTTGTAAAGAAAAGAAAGCAAAATAAAAGGATATAATTAGAAACCTTTGTAATTTTCTTGTCGTTGTACCATAATTGAATAATAACAAGTGTTATTAGGGAATTTATTCCGTATCTGAATATAAGAGATATAATTAGTTTCAGTACATTAAAATAGGGTGGAGCATGATGATTAAAATCTTTCTGTTTAAAAAATTGAAGGAGTGGATCATAAAATATATTTGTTTCGAATCTTCTTACTAAAATTAAAAGTAGTATACATAACATAATTCCAACAATTTTAGATACTCTTTTCATATTAATTATTTCTTTTTAAATACGAAAAATTTGATCCAGATAATCCATAAAACTATAATAAGTCCATAAATGATAGCTGGAAATAAATAATCATGGCTGGCTTCACCGTATTCCGGATAATAAGAAAATACGTAATTTATAAAACTAATTCTTAAAATATTTATTAAATATATAATTAAGATTGTTATCAGTAAATAAATACATGTTTTTTTTATCGAATTTGCAAAAGCGATAATAAATGAAATATATAGAATTATTACTGATAAAGCATTACAACCTTCGTTAACAATACTTATAGATTTATTATTAATAAAAAAACGCATATAGTTTTCATTATCCATATGTAATGCTTGGCTGGAAATTCCTACCCAATTTAGTAATGAGGAAGATTGCTTAGCAACCATATAAGTATAATCATCACAGGTGTGAAGTTTGTTTTGATAGTAACTTAGATACCAATAATACAATATTGTTAAGAACAAATAAACGGAGAAAAATTTGACTAAACTTATGAAAATCGGTTTATATTCTTTCATAAAAATGAAATTAAAATATAAAAATATAAATTATTGATATTATATTGTTTAAAAATGCTAAAAAACTTCATCGCAAATTTATACGTTCAGAATGACAACATCAAATATGCAAAAATTTCAAAACTCAACTTATATGCCTTTCCGGAACGAATTGAAGTTTGCTTATGATATTTTTCAGTCTGAGCACAGAGTGGCCGATATTACTGTGCGCAATAAGCATTATGTTATCAAATAAACAGAAATAGTAAATGTTACTATCTAAAATCGTGATATTTAAAATAATTATTGATTGTGTTTGCGTATTTTATTAAACAAACAGTTATTTTATAATTTACTCAAATGTAAAACGACTTCCGATATCAAATTTTTTAATATCAGAAGTCGTTTTTTATAGCTTAATAATGGATAATTTCTGCTTAATAATGATTTATAGATTTGATTAACTATTTATTTACTCATTTCTACTACCAAAACATTACCTTTATCTTTCAG
>NZ_JAMBJZ010000065.1:0-12309 GCF_025291155.1 Apibacter sp. | reverse complement strand
GAGGTAGAAATAATTCCGGAAAAATGACCATGCGTTATACCGGAGGTGGACACAAGAAACGATACAGAGAGATCGATTTCAAGAGAAATAAGTTTGGCATTCCGGCTACTGTAAAATCAGTAGAATATGATCCAAACAGAACTGCATTTATCGCATTATTGTATTATGCAGACGGTGAAAAACGCTACATTGTGTCTCCTCACGGAATTAAAGTGGGACAAAAAGTCATTTCAGGAGAAAGTGTTGCTCCAGAAATCGGGAACGCAATGAAATTAAAAAACATACCTTTAGGTACTGTTATCTCATGTATCGAATTACGTCCAGGACAAGGAGCAAAAATGGCAAGAAGTGCAGGAACTAGCGCACAACTAATTGCTAGAGACGGAAAATATGCCGTTTTAAAAATGCCTTCTGGAGAAACTCGTATGATTTTAGTAGAATGTATGGCAACAGTTGGTTCAGTATCCAATTCAGATCATCAGCTTATTGTGTCTGGTAAAGCAGGTAGAAGCAGATGGTTAGGAAGAAGACCAAGAACAAGGCCGGTAGCAATGAACCCTGTAGATCACCCAATGGGAGGTGGTGAAGGTAGATCAACCGGAGGACATCCAAGATCTAGAAAAGGTATGCCTGCAAAAGGCTACAAGACTCGTTCAAAGAAAAAAGAATCGAATCGTTATATATTACAAAAAAGAAAATAATCTAGTATGGCACGTTCGTTAAAAAAAGGACCTTATATTCACTATAAATTAAACAAGAAAGTTCAAGCCAATATAGAGTCAGGAAAGAAAGTCGTGATAAAAACTTGGTCTAGAGCCTCAATGATATCTCCGGATTTCGTTGGTCAAACGTTTGCAGTACACAACGGAAAACAATTTGTACCCGTATATGTAACTGAAAATATGGTTGGACATAAGTTAGGAGAATTTTCGCCTACTCGTGTGTTTAGAGGTCATGCAGGAAATAAAAATAAAGGTAACAGATAATAAGCAATGGGTATTAGAAAACAAAATAGTGCTACAGCACGTAAAGAAGCTAAGAAAAATTTAGCAATTGCTCGCTTGAATAATTGTCCTACCTCGCCAAGAAAAATGAGATTAGTAGCAGATATCATTAGAGGCGTTGATGTTGATAAAGCATTATACATATTAAAATATTCAAAAAAAGAGGCTTCAATTAGATTAGAGAAACTTTTATTAAGCGCTATTGCCAATTGGCAAGTTAAAAATGAAGGAAAAGACATCGAAGAAGCTAAACTTTATGTAAAAGAAATTTTTGTTGACGGTGGATCTATGTTAAAAAGATTACGTCCTGCTCCTCAAGGAAGGGGATATAGAATTAGAAAAAGATCTAATCATGTAACAATAATTCTTGGAAATAAAAACGAAGTAAATTAAGTATGGGACAAAAGACAAATCCAATAGGTAATAGATTAGGAATCATCCGAGGATGGGATTCTAATTGGTATGGTGGAAAAAACTTTGGAGATAAAATTGCAGAAGACTATAAAATCAGAAGATATTTAGAAGCTAGATTATCCAAAGCAGGTGTTTCCAGAATTTACATCGAAAGAACTCTAAAATTAGTTACAATCACCATCACTACCGCTAGACCTGGAATTATCATAGGAAAAGGCGGGCAAGAAGTAGATAAACTAAAAGAAGAGTTAAAAAAGATTACAAAAAAGGAAATTCAAATAAATATTTTTGAAATTAAAAGACCTGAGCTTGATGCAAAATTAGTTGCAGAAAGTGTAGCACGCCAAATTGAAAGCCGTATTTCTTATAGAAGAGCGGTAAAAATGGCAATTGCCTCCACAATGAGAATGAATGCGGAAGGAATTAAAATTATGATTTCCGGACGTTTAAATGGAGCAGAAATGGCAAGATCAGAATCTTTTAAAGAAGGAAGAATTCCTTTGTCAACTTTCCGTGCTGATATTGATTACTATATAGCTGAAGCTCATACTACATATGGTCGCTTAGGTGTGAAAGTATGGATTATGAAAGGTGAAGTATATGGTAAAAGAGAGTTATCTCCATTAGTAGGTCTTCAGAAAAAGACTCAGAAAAGAAAAGTTAAAGAAAGAAGATAAAAAATATCTTAGGTAATTATGTTACAACCAAAAAGAACAAAATTCCGTAAACAGCAAAAAGGACGTATGAAAGGTCTCTCTTATAGAGGAAATAGATTAGCATACGGAACTTTCGGAATTAAAGCGTTAGATTCAGTATTTATTACTGCAAGACAGATAGAAGCTGCACGTATTGCTGCAACCCGATATATGAAAAGAGAAGGGCAATTATGGATTAAAATATTTCCGGATAAGCCAATCACTAAAAAACCAGCCGAAGTTCGTATGGGTAAAGGAAAAGGAGCTGTAGAATACTGGGTAGCAAGAGTATCACCGGGAAGAATTTTATTTGAAATAGGCGGAGTTCCTTATGATGTTGCGAAAGAAGCATTACGACTTGCAGCTCAAAAATTACCGGTTAAAACTAAATTTGTTGTTGCTAACGATTTTGTACAATCATAAATAATAAAATCGATGAAAGCAGTTGATATAAGAAATTTAAGTCAAGAAGAAGTAAAAGCAAAATTAGCTGAAACAAAAGCTGAATATGCTAAGCTAAGATTATCACATAAAGTGTCTCCAATTGGAAATCCGATTCAATTAAGAGAGATGAGAAAAACAATAGCAAGGTTGTTAACAGCCTTAAAGTAATTTAAAATCCGAAAAGAATTTAATTTCAACTATGGAAAGAAATTTAAGAAAAGAAAGAATCGGAGTAGTATCTAGCAATAAAATGGATAAAACTATCGTTGTTAGTGAGACAAGCAGAATGAAGCATCCTATGTATGGAAAGTTCGTTTTGAAAACAAAAAAATATACTGCTCACGATGAGAAAAACGAATGCAATGAAGGAGATACCGTTCGCATTATGGAAACTCGTCCATTGAGTAAAAGTAAAAGATGGAGATTAGTAGAAATATTAGAAAGAGCTAAATAATTTAGAGATGCTACAAACAGAATCAAGATTAAAAGTTGCAGATAATACTGGAGCAAAGGAAGCTTTAGTTATCAGAGTGTTAGGAGGTTCAAAAAGAAGATATGCATCTGTAGGTGATAAAATAGTTGTTACTATAAAAGATGCAACTCCATCAGGAAACGCTAAAAAAGGTCAAGTATCCAAAGCAGTAGTTGTAAGGACCAAAAAGCCTGTAAGAAGGAAAGACGGTTCTTATATAAGTTTTGAGGATAATGCATGTGTATTGTTAAATGCAGCAGGAGAAATGAGAGGAACTCGTGTTTTTGGACCAGTAGCCAGAGAATTACGTGATAAAGAGTATATGAAAATTATATCATTAGCTCCTGAGGTATTATAAGGTAAATTAAAAAAAATGGCAAAAGTTAAAATAAAAAAAGGAGATAAAGTTCAAGTTCTTGCAGGAGCATACAAAGGAAAGCAAGGACAAGTTTTAGTAATTTATCCTGAAAAAAACAGAGCGATAGTTGAAGGAGTTAATATCGTTAAAAAACATAAAAAACCTTCAGCTGAAAACCCTCAAGGAAGCATTATTGAAAAAGAAGCTTCCATTCATATTTCTAATTTAGCTCTTTTAGATCCTAAATCTGGAAAACCTACAAGAGTTAGATATAAAATAGATGGTGAGAAGAAACTTAGAGTTGCAACCAAATCAGGAGAATTGATTTAATTAAATTAGAAAGATTATGCAATACGTAGCAAGACCGAAACAATTATATAAAGATAAAATCATCTCTGCTTTAAAAGAGGAATTTGGTTATACATCTGTAATGCAAGTTCCAAAATTAGAAAAGATAGTGATTAGCCAAGGACTAGGAGCAGCAACAGCAGATAAAAAAATCGTAGATTATGCAGTTGAAGAAATTTCTTTAATAGCAGGACAAAAAGCAATCCCATGTCTTTCCAAAAAAGATGAAGCAGGTTTCAAATTAAGAAAAGGAATGCCTATTGGAGCAATGGTTACCTTAAGAGGTGATAGAATGTACGAATTTCTAGATAGATTAATCACAGCTGCTCTGCCAAGGGTACGTGATTTTAATGGAATAAAATCAGATGGTTTTGACGGTAGGGGAAACTATACTTTAGGGATAACTGAACAAATCATATTTCCAGAAATAAATATCGATAAAGTGAAAAAAATTCAAGGTATGGATATTACCTTTGTAACTAATGCAAAAACCGATAAGGAAGCTAAGGCATTATTAACCCATTTTGGATTACCATTTAAAAAGAATTAATTTACAGTATGGCTAAAGAATCAATGAAAGCGCGCGAGCGCAAAAGAGAAGCACTTTCTGCTAAATATGCCGCTAAAAGAAAAGCTTTAAAAGAGGCTGGAGATTATGAAGCACTTCAAAAGTTACCTAAAAACTCTTCTCCCGTAAGGTTACACAATAGATGTAAATTAACAGGAAGACCAAGAGGTTACATGAGAGTTTTTGGAATTTCCAGAGTTACATTTAGAGAAATGGCTAATGAAGGATTAATACCAGGAGTAAAAAAAGCTAGTTGGTAAAGAAAATAAAAATAATAGATTTTAAAAGTAGAATTTAAATTCTAAACTCTAAAATTAAACAAATATGGTAACAGACCCAATTGCAGATTACTTAACAAGAGTAAGAAATGCCATAAGAGCAGGACACAAGGTAGTGGAAATTCCTGCTTCAAAAATTAAAAAAGAGATTACAAAAATTCTCTTTGATCAAGGATATATCCTTAACTACAAATTCGAAGATAGTAGTGTACAAGGAACAATTAAAATTGCTTTAAAATACGATAAGGTAACCAATCTTCCAGCAATTAAAAAAATACAAAGAGCATCTAAACCGGGTTTAAGAAAATATTCCGGTTGTAAAGAACTTCCAAGAGTATTAAACGGTTTAGGTATAGCTATTATCTCAACTTCAAAAGGAGTAATGACAGATAAAAAGGCAAGACAAGAAAACGTTGGAGGAGAGGTAATTTGTTATGTTTATTAAAAAATTGAAGAAATGTCAAGAATAGGAAAAGCAATAATAAATATTCCAACAGGTACTACCATCGATTATAAAGATAACGTAGTTACAGTAAAAGGAAAAAATGGTGAGTTAAAGCAAGAACTTACTGGAGGAATAACTATAAATATAGAAAATTCTCAATTAACTGTAGAGCGTCCTTCCGATAGCAAACAACATAAATCTTTGCATGGATTATATAGAGCACTTATTAATAATATGATAATCGGTGTATCAGAAGGATTTACAAAAAAATTAGAATTAGTCGGAGTAGGATACAGAGCTTCTAATCAAGGACAAAAATTAGAATTAGCTTTAGGATTTTCACATTTAGTAGTTGTTGAATTACCTCAAGAAGTAAAAGTTGAAACACTTACTGAAAAAGGTAAAAATCCAATAATTACCTTATCTTCATATGATAAGCATTTATTAGGAATGGTTTGTGCAAAAATAAGATCACTACGTAAACCTGAACCATATAAAGGCAAAGGAGTTAAATTTGTAGGAGAACAAATCAGAAGAAAAGCAGGTAAATCCGCATAAAAAATTAAGTTATGGCATTAACTAAAAGAGAAAAAAGAATAAGAGTAAAAAGGAGAGTACGTAAAAATATATTCGGTACAGCTGAAAAACCACGTTTATCAGTTTTCAGAAGTAATAAAGAAATTTACGCTCAACTTATAGATGATAATTCCGGTAAGACTTTAGCATACGCTTCTTCGCGTCAAAAAGAAATAGCTGGAGAAAAAGGAACTAAAACTGAAATTTCTGCTTTAGTAGGAAAAAAATTAGCTGAAAACGCAAAAATTGCCGGTATTGAGAATGTTGTTTTTGATAGAAATGGATTTATCTATCATGGAAGAGTTAAAGCTTTAGCTGAAGGTGCAAGAGAAGGTGGTTTAAAATTTTAATTAGTAAGAAATTATGTTAGGAATAAATAATATTGAAAGAGTTAAACCTGGTGGGTTAGAACTTGTAGACCGATTAGTAGGTGTACAAAGAGTAACAAAAGTAACCAAAGGAGGTAGAGCATTTGGATTCTCAGCTATAGTAGTGGTAGGTGATGAAAAAGGTGTCGTTGGATTCGGTTTAGGTAAATCTAAAGAAGTTGCTAGCGCAATATCTAAAGCAGTTGAAGATGCTAAGAAAAATTTAGTAAGAGTTCCGATATTAAACGGATCACTTCCTCATGAACAATCCGCAAAATATGGAGGTGCTGACGTATTTATACGTCCTGCTTCTCATGGTACAGGATTAATTGCCGGAGGTGCTGTCCGTGCTGTCTTAGAGTCTGCAGGAGTTAAAGATGTACTTTCAAAATCTAAAGGATCATCTAATCCGCATAATGTAGTAAAAGCTACAGTTAAAGCATTATTAAACTTGAGAAGTGCAGAGACGATTGCACAACAAAGAGGAGTTTCACTTTCTAAAGTATTTAAAGGATAAGAACATGGCAACGATAAAAGTAACTTTAAAAAGAAGTTCAATTAAAAGACCAAAAAATCAAAAGCGTACATTAGAAGCTTTAGGTTTAACCAAATTGAATAAGACCGTTGAACATGAAGCAACCCCTCAAATATTAGGAATGGTTGCTGTAGTAAAACATTTAGTAACCGTTGAAGAATAATAAGAGATATGAATTTACATACTTTAAAACCTGCACAAGGTTCAACACATAATAGCAAAAGACTAGGTAGAGGACAGGGAAGTGGTAAAGGAGGAACTTCTACTAAAGGTCATAAAGGTGATAAATCTCGTTCAGGACATAAAGATAAAGTAGGGTTTGAGGGAGGTCAAATGCCTTTACAAAGAAGAATCCCTAAATTTGGCTTTAAAAACGTTAATAGAAAAGAATATGTCGGATTTAATTTAGACACTATTCAAGAACTAATAAATAGCAATAAAATTTCTACTGAAATCACTAAAGAAACATTAATTCAAAATGGATTAATATCTAAAAATGATTTAGTTAAAATTCTTGGAAGAGGAGAATTAAAATCTGCTATTACTATAACTGTAGATAAATTCACTAAATCAGCTAAAGAGTCTATAGAAAAAGCAGGAGGGAAAGCTAACACTTTATAAAATAGACAGCATGAAAGGATTTATACAGACATTAAGGAATATCTGGAGTATAAAAGAGTTAAGAGATAAGCTTATTTTCACTTTTGTTCTAGTATTGGTTTATAGATTTGGTACGCATGTTTCACTTCCTGCTATCAACATGGTTGAAGTAGGTAATATTCTTGAAATCTACAAAAACAATGGTGGTAATCAACAAGCAACAGGATTATTAGGTCTATTATCTTCATTTACAGGTGGTGCATTTAGTAAGGCATCAATTTTTGCTTTGGGTATTATGCCGTATATCTCTGCTTCTATTGTGGTGCAATTAATGGGATTAGCTATACCCTATATACAAAAACTACAAAAAGAAGGAGAGAGCGGACGTAAAACGGTTAATCAGATTACTAGGTGGTTGACAATCTTAATATGTTTAATCCAAGCTCCTGCCTATTTGACATCAATTACACAAGTTTTTTTACCTGTTGAGCAATTTAGAACTGCCTATTTGGTTGATCCTAATAATGTAATGTTATTTTGGGTGCCTAGTATAATAATACTTATTTCAGGCACAATTTTTGCTATGTGGATGGGGGAAAAGATTACTGACAAAGGAATTGGAAATGGGATCTCTATCTTAATCATGGTAGGAATTTTAGCAGGTTTTCCAACAGCTTTTGTACAAGAAATAGGGGTACAAATGGGAGATTCTGGTAAAGGACTTATAATGATGTTTGTTGAGATTGTTGCCTGGTTATTGGTAATTATATTATGTATTATGTTAACGGTTGCCGTTAGAAAAGTACCTGTACAATATGTAAGTAGAACCAAATCAGGGTCGTTGCGTTCAATAACCAATGCAGCTAGACAATATATCCCGTTAAAAGTTAACGCAGCAGGGGTTATGCCTATAATTTTTGCACAAGCATTAATGTTTATACCAGGACTGTTAGTTCGCTCAGAAACTACAACAAATACTTTTTGGGCAGGTTTCAGTCAAGTATTCAGTTGGCAATATAATTTGTTATTTGCATTACTGATAATAGTTTTTACCTTTTTCTACACAGCAATTACAATTCCTATAAATCAAATGGCTGATGATTTAAAAAGAAATGGAGGTTTGATACCACGTGTAAAACCAGGTAAAGAAACAGCAGATTTTTTAGATGATGTTTTATCTAAAATTACGTTACCAGGAGCTATCTATTTAGCTCTAATAGCAGTTCTTCCTGCAATAGTTAAAATTATTGGTCTCACCGCAACCGATAAATTTGCTTTGTTTTTCGGAGGGACATCATTATTAATAATGGTGGGCGTATTATTAGATACAGTTCAACAAATTAATACTTATTTATTAAATCATCATTACGATGGTTTGATGCAGTCAAGATTAAGTAGAAATCCGAGTTAATATATGGCAAAACAAAAACATATAGAACAAGACGGAACTATTATTGAGGCATTGTCAAATGCAATGTTCAGAGTAGAATTAGAAAATGGCCACATTTTAACTGCACATATTTCAGGTAAAATGAGGATGCATTATATTAAATTGCTACCCGGAGATAAAGTAAGATTGGAAATGTCGCCATACGATTTATCAAAAGGTAGAATAACTTTCAGATATTAAAATAGAAAGAAAATGAAAATTAGAGCATCACTTAAAAAAAGAAGTTCAGATGATATAGTTGTAAGACGTAAAGGTCGTCTTTACATTATAAACAAAAAAAATCCTAAATTTAAACAAAGACAAGGTTAATACTATGGCTAGAATTTCCGGTGTAGATTTACCAAAAAATAAAAGAGGAGTTATAGGCCTTACCTATATATACGGTGTTGGTAAAAGTACTGCAGCAAAAATTTTGAAAGATGCAGGAATTAGTGAAGATAAAAAAGTTTCTGAATGGAATGACGATGAAGTTAATGCCATTAGAAAATTTATTTCTGAAAATGTAAAAGTTGAAGGAGAATTACGATCTGAAATTCAATTGAATATTAAACGATTAATGGATATTGGATGTCAGAGAGGAATTAGACATCGTTTAGGCCTACCACTTCGAGGACAAAGAACAAAAAATAATTCTCGTACAAGAAAAGGTAAAAGAAAAACTGTAGCTAATAAGAAAAAAGCCACTAAATAATAAATAGAAACATGGCAAAAACAGCATCAAAAACAGCTAAAAAAAGAAAAGTAAAAGTTGAAGCAGTAGGGGAAGCTCATATCCAAGCCTCATTTAATAATATTATTATCTCCTTAACAAACAAAAACGGAGAAGTAATATCTTGGGCATCTGCTGGAAAAATGGGTTTTAAAGGCTCTAAAAAAAATACCCCTTATGCAGCACAAATGGCAGCAGAAAATTGTTCTCAAGTTGCATATGAACTAGGATTAAGAAGGGTAAAAGTTTTTGTGAAAGGTCCTGGAGCTGGTAGAGAATCAGCTATAAGAACTATTCATAATGCCGGTATTGAAGTTAGTGAAATCATTGATGTAACTCCTATACCTCATAATGGATGTAGACCTCCAAAAAGAAGAAGAGTTTAATTCTATAATTATTATTCAAATTTTACAATGGCAAGATATATTGGTCCAAAAACGAAAATAGCTAGAAAATTCGGACAAGCTATTTATGGGGAAGATAAGTATTTTGAGAGAAGAAAATACCCTCCAGGACAACACGGTCCGAACAAGAGAAGAGGCGCTAAAAAATCTGAATATGCAGTTCAGTTAGCTGAAAAACAAAAAGCAAAATATACTTATGGTATCTTAGAAAGACAATTTGCTAATTTGTTTGATAAAGCCCAAAGAAGTAAAGGGATTACTGGTGAAGTTTTATTACAATTATGTGAATCTAGATTAGACAATGTTGTTTTTAGATTTGGATTGTCAAACACAAGAGCCGGATCTCGTCAATTAGTTTCTCATAAACATATTACTGTTAATGGTGAGATAGTTAATATACCATCTTATCTTTTAAAACCCGGTGATGTGATTGGAGTTAGAGAAAAATCTAAATCATTACAAGTAATTAAAGATGCTTTAGCTAATAATTCTCATAAAACTTACGAATGGTTAGTATGGAATGATGAAAAATTATCGGGAGAATTTAAAGTCGCTCCTGAGAGAATTCAAATTCCTGAAGATATCAAAGAACAATTGATAGTCGAATTATATTCTAAATAAAACAAAAATTAGCTAAGATTTATATGGCAATTTTAAACTTTATAAAACCTGATAAGGTAATTTTAGTTGAATCAGACGATTTTAAGGGGCAATTCGAATTCAGACCGTTAGAGCCAGGATTCGGATTAACCGTAGGAAATGCTTTGAGAAGAGTTTTATTATCTTCATTGGAGGGGTATGCTATTACATCAATAAAAATAGAAGGCGTTGAACATGAATTTTCAACAATCCCAGGTGTAATAGAAGATGTGACGGAAATCATATTAAATCTTAAAAAAGTTAGATTTAAAAATCAAATTAATAAGGGAGGAAATGAAATTGTAACTGCTCAGATTTCCGGTAAGACTGAATTGACTGCCGGTGATTTGGGGAAATTTATTTCTTCTTACCAAGTTTTGAATCCTGATTTAGTGATTTGTCATATGGATAAATCAGTAAAATTTAACATAACTTTTAATATAGATAAAGGAAGAGGGTATGTACCTGCAGAGCAAAATAAATCTAATCATGCTCCTATAGGAACTATAGCAATTGACTCTATCTATACACCAATTAGAAATGTTAGTTATAGCATTGAAGATTATCGTGTAGAACAGAGAACAGATTATGAAAAGCTTATTTTAGATATTCATACAGATGGTTCTATAACTCCTCAAGAAGCTTTAACAGAAGCAGCTAAAATTTTAATTCATCATTTTATGTTATTCTCTGATGAAAGGATAACTTTAGAAGCAGATGTAGTTTCATCAGCTGATACTTATGATGAAGAAGCTCTTCATATGAGGCAGTTACTAAAAACTAAATTAGTTGATATGGATTTATCTGTAAGGGCTCTCAATTGTCTTAAGGCTGCTGAAGTTGAAACTTTGGGAGAATTAGTTTCCTTTACAAAATCAGATTTAATGAAGTTTAGGAATTTTGGTAAAAAATCTCTAACCGAATTGGAAGATTTAGTATATTCTAAAAATCTGACTTTTGGTTTGGATGTTTCAAAGTATAAATTAGAAGCAGAATAATAAGAAATTATGAGACACGGAAAAAAGTTTAATCATTTAGGGAGAACAGCATCACATCGTAAAGCTATGCTTTCAAATATGGCTACTTCCCTTATTCTTCATAAAAGAATCAATACTACTGTTGCTAAAGCTAAAGCATTAAGAACATATATAGAGCCATTATTAACAAAATCTAAAGAAGATACTACTCATAACAGAAGAATTGTTTTTAGTTATCTTCAAAGTAAAGAGGCTGTAACAGAATTATTCAGAACAATTGCTACCAAAATTTCCTCAAGAAACGGTGGATATTGCAGAATAATAAAGACAGGTTTTAGATTAGGAGATGGTGCTGATACTGCTCTTATTGAATTAGTAGATTTTAACGAAACTTACAATTCAGGAGAATCTAACAAAAAAGTAACTAGAAGAAGCAATCGTCGATCCACTAAAAAGACGGAAACTACAGAATCTCAGACAACAACTGATACTGTAGTTAATGAAACTACTAATAAAGAAGCTTCTGAAAATAAACAAGAAGAAACTAAAGAATAAAAAATAAATTTAAATATTTAGAAAAAGCAGGTTTTTAAAACCTGCTTTTTTATTTAAAGTGTATGTATAATTATATTGTTAAATATTATAGTAAATGAAATATTAAATTTAAGAGTAAAATTTTACCATAATCACTAATAAAAATATAAATTTTAAATCTTTATTTATATACATTCATACATTTTAAAATTTAACTAATGATTATTTTTAAAGATTACATCTTTTATAAATATTATTTTTTAATTGAATAATTTAAACTAAAACTATAACAAATAAAATTTTATAAAAGGGGTTATTGTTAACTTATTTATAAGATAGATATATGTATAAAGTTATATATGAGTAATAATATTAATATTAAAGAGTCATTAACAATGATCATGGAAATATAATTTGTGGATTTAAACAATTGTATATTCTCTTGAAATTGTATAATGAAAATACTTCTTATCAATGCAAAAAACTTTAAA
>NZ_JAMBJZ010000064.1:0-12648 GCF_025291155.1 Apibacter sp. | reverse complement strand
ATTTTGTTTTCGCCTCCTGTATAATATTGCATAGCTCCATTATGATTATAGCCTCCAAATTCGTCAGATCCTTTTCGCGGTTGCCAAGTACCTGTTGTGGGATCGAAATTTTCCTGAATTAGAAGTGAAGGATTAGGCACTACTTCATGATAAAAGGAGTACGAAGCAGTATTATAATTATTTATGTGATAATACCATTCATTAAATCCGATATTCCAATTATGTTTTGTAGTATTTTTACTTAATTCTATCCGGCTCATATAAGTATTAAATGGAGTTCTTGGAGTAAAAAGCATTAAAACCGACTGCACTTTTCCATTATATATGTTATCAGAACCTACATAACGAAAACGTGTTTTGCCCTCAACTGGATTACTTATAGAGGAATAGTAAGGGTTAAAATATCCGGATTCAGAATATTGATATCGTAAAATATAATCAAGCTTCATCCCATTATTAAATTTATTTTTACCAAAAATGTCAAAAACATGATTCTCTCCTCCACTTCCTTTCATAATATCTCTTGTGGTAAACTCTCCATTTAAAGGGTTTATATAATGTACTAATCCTGATTTTTCCAAATATGATTTTCTTCCTAATTTAAAGCCTTCTACAGCGTCTACTTTTCCATTTGAACGATAATAATAAGGGTTTTGTTTAGTCGAAATAGCTTGTACGCTAACAAATTTATACTGTACCCCTATCTCACCTTTACCTTCGTTATATTTTTTATTGACTACCGCTTTATATATTTGGGTCTTATCTAAAAATTGAGAGAAAGCTGAATTAAATGTACCGGGATCCATATTTGCATAAGCACTTACAGAATAATAGAAACCATTTTTCATAGGACCGCTTACATTAAAACTTCCCCTTAGTAATCCATATGAATTAGTAATAAATTCACCTTTACCTTGAAGTTTATCCGTACCTTTATTAGTATAAGTGTTTACTGATACCCCAATATCTCCTACACTTAAGGCTGTTTTTGCTAGATCTTGAACTTCCATTCGCTCAAAACTTGAATCAGATCTCCATGCTCTTACAGGCATTTGTACTATATAATCCATTACAACCGGTAAACCATTTTCTAAAATAGTGGTTCCTCCGACACTTGCTGGTAGTCCTATATTTACATTTCTAGGTCCATTATCAGCGGATGCGTTTAACATCACAGTGCTATTTTGGTCTTTCTTTATATCCGTTTTAGCCTTTAGACTATCAGACTTATTCTCCTGTGCCTGAATTAAATTCATAGTAGAAATTATTATAAAAGCACTAAGAGACTTCACTGCTCTTCTCATACTACTTATCTTTATATGTTTTTAGTTTGATTTAATTTTATAATTTTTTATCCGTATAAATATATTGTAATAATATAGTAACAACTCATTTTATATTTATATTCCCCTATTTTTTTATACCATATTTTGACGTTCTTGCATCTTTTATTACTCCTTTCCAATTCAGTCCGTATCCAAAATTATAAACGTTCCCTTCGCTATCTTGATGACATTCCATATCAAATGGAACATCTTCTTTTTGCTTTTCTACAGTAGACATATTTGCCGGCATTTGTAATGGTAATAATCCTGAAGGTTCATATTTTCCGGAAATAATGTCTAAAATTGCTTGCTCACCTATACCAAATCTTGCTATTATTCCTTCTACTCTGTTTTCAAATTCATGAAACACCATAGGCCTGCTTAAATTTACTACAACGATAACCGGCTTATTGCCCATTTGACTTTTAGTGGTTAAAATGGTAGATAAATCCATTGTATTTGAAACGGTAACGGTCTTACCTTTATAACTTCTATCGGTAATGGTCGGATCAATTACAGGATCTCCTGCTGCTATACTATGATCACGAGCATCCTTTGCCGTATAACTGCTATATTGTAAGGATATAGGAACATATCCATTACTTCCCTTTTCTCTATCATTACTATCATACCCTCCTCCATCATTATTCATCTGTGGACTTGATACGAAAACTATAGAAAAATCAGCTTTTTTAGGATCTTCCGTTACATTAAAATATTTTTTTACTAATTCAATATTAACTGAATAATCTAAACTGGGCTCTGACCAGTTTCCCCACCAATCTTTGATTGAAGGCTGGTAATTTTTTGGAATAAATACTGTTTTTTTATCTTTAATCGGTAGTATTTGATTTTTATTTTTCAATAATACTACTGATTTCACTTGAGCATCATATCCGGCTTGCATAAATTGAGGATTTCCAACGGTTTTAACACTTTCTTCAACATTTAGGTAAGGGTTTTCAAACAATCCTAATCTAAATATATTTTTCAGTAGCCTTAATCCGGATTGTTCAAAGCGTTTTCGCATATATCCTTTTCCGTAATCTTTTACTCCCATTTTATAAGCATCTAAAATAGGTTGCATTACATTATTTCCTCCGAACTGATCCATTCCAGCCATTAAAGCTATATAATGTCTTTCAGCTATTGTTTTATCTTCTACACCCCAAGGTTTTCCTTTGAATTCATCGGGAGTTTTGCCTTCATTTGCTGTTATTAACCAATCGGTACATAATACCCCATCATAACCATATTTTTTTCTAAGTAGATCGGTAATAATGTATTTATTAAAACCATTCGCATAATTGCTTCCATCTTTGGATTGATTATACGAAATAGTATAGTAGGGCATAACGGCTGAAGCTTTAGATGTTTTTCCATCAAGTTTGAAAGCGCCATTGACAAAAGGACTCATATGAGTTTCAAAATTATTACCGGGATATACTGCATATTTCCCAAATGCCCAATGTGCATCTCTGCCTCCTTCTTCAGGGCCTCCGCCCGGCCAATGTTTAACCATAGTATTAACGCTTTTATACCCCCATCCATCTGAAATTTCATCATTTCCGGTTGATGTTTGGAAACCATCTATATAGGCTCTTGCCATATCTGTAGTCAATTCAGGGCTTTCTCCAAAAGTCATATAAATTCTATACCATCTTGGCTCAGTACCTAAATCTATTTGTGGAGATAGAGCTGTTGTTATTCCTAAAGCCCTATATTCCTGAGCGGCTATACTTCCGAAGTTTTTTACTATAGAGGGATCAAATGTAGCTGCTAGACCTAATCCATCGGGCCAAAGGGAAATAGCACCTCCTGCTCCGGCATTGAATTCTGATTTAATATTACCTGTAACTTGATCAGAATGTCTGGGATCAGAACTTGTATTTCCGGGAATGCCTAATCCTTGCCCCTCTAAAAATGCTTGCATTTGGTTATTCCATCTCGCTGCTATTTCCGGACTTTTAACTGAGGTAATCAATATATGCCTTAAGTTATCTTTTTCTAAAAATTTTCGTTGCTCATCTGATAATTCCCAAGGTTGAACTCCACTTGCTGAAAAGGATTTACCATTATAAGTACCAGAAGCAAATCCACTGTCATTTGAAGGTATCGCTTGATGATTACTATATAGCATTAATCCAGCTATTTGTTCTAAGGTCATTTTTTGAACTAAATCTTTTGCTCTTTCTTCAACAGATAATCTCCAATCTTCATACTTATCTAGTTTTCCGTTTTTATTAAGGTCTTTAAATTTTAATCCGTCTACAGTTAAAATTTTTATACCTGAAGTAGGTGAATAACCTAACTTTACCCCATTCTTATTATCCACCAAAATAAAATCTTTTTGTTGAGCTTTTGAAAGAAAAAGAGACAAGATTGTTAATGTTGTTAAAATCTTTCTTCTCATAGTTATGTTTTTTGTTATATTTTATTTAATTTTTAAGATAAAAGAGTATGTTTATCGTAATAATACAAATATAATTTAAATATCTTATTATAATATAAATTAAGAAAGTAACGCAAAATCAAATTCATTTCATGTACATTTAAATATATCATTTAATTAAGAAATTTATAATTGATTAATATCATATTTTAAATCTCAATATTTTATCTGAATTTAAGCTATAATTAAGAATTTTAACTTTATATATTCTAGCAAATTAAATGTCGAAAAAAAAAATGTTAATTTTTTTAACTTTTTATTAATTATTTTCTTTTAAAAAACATAGCTTAAACTGTAGATTATTCAATTGTATTTTACTTAAAATTATACCTTGATTTTTATTTTAATTTGAATGAAAATATATGATATAAATCAACTATTGAGAAATATTTGCAATTGCAATGATAACTTTTATTAATTTTATTTAATAAAAGCATTTGGAAATAAAATTTTGTTAGAGATAACGGTACATTTTTATATTCATCATAAATTTTCAATATATAACTTTAATGATAATATAAATTAATAAAGTATATTAAGCATTTAATTTAATTTCAAATATTTTTATTTTGTACTTTTGAAAACATAACTAAAATTAAATACAAAAAATATGATTCTTTTAGCAGATTCAGGTGCTACTAAAGCCGATTGGATTGCCATTGACAATAATGGAAATCGATTATTTTCAACACAAACAAAAGGTTTAAGCCCCGAAGCCATAGATAAAGACGAAATGATCAAACGATTAAATGAACGTTTTGACATTTACCAAAATAAAGATTCAGTAAAGAAAATATTTTTTTATGGAGCCGGTTGTGGATCCGATAAAATGAAAGAAATTGTAAGAAATGCTTTAACTGAATTTTTTCCCCATACTGAAGAAATTGTAGTAGAGGAAGATACATATGGTGCTGTTTATGCAACAACTTCTCCAGGAACGCAAGCGATCGTTTGTATATTAGGTACCGGATCTAATTGTAGTTATTTTGACGGAGAGCTTTTACATCAAAAAGTTTTGTCTTTAGGCTATTTTTTAATGGATGATTGTAGCGGAAATAAATTGGGTGCTGATTTGATTCGAGCCTATAATTTTAGAACCCTTCCCAGTGAGCTATCTGTTAAGCTATCGCAAGAATATAATATGGATATAGATTTTATTAAAATAAATTTATATAAAAAACCTAATCCGAACGCATATCTAGCTACTTTTGCCAAATTTATTATTCAAAATAAAGATCACGAATTTATTCAGCAAATCATCAATAGACAGATACAAACTTTTATTGATTATTATATTAAACAATATGATAATTGTACCGAAGTTCCTATCAACTTTAATGGCTCTATAGGATTTTATTTGAAAGATGAATTAGAAAAAAAATTATCTGAAAATGGATTAAGATTAGGTGTTGCTTTAAGAAGACCAATAGACGGTCTTATTGATTACATTTGTAAGCATAGACTTACCTAAAATTTAAAGATTATATATAATTAGCTAAAAAGGGAATGGAAAAAATATCTATTCCCTTTTTAGTTGTAATTTGATTGGAATTTTTGAAATTAGTTATATTTTTGTTAAGTATTAAACTACCAAATGGCTAAGACAGTAATTATTACAGGAACCTCATCGGGGATTGGATTAGAATTGGCAAATTATTTTCAGGAAAAAGACTATAATGTTTTTGGCTTAAGTCGATCTATATCTAAAAATGCAAAATTTAAATCAATTTCAACTGATATTACTAATGAAAAAGAAGTAGATAAGTCTATTTCAACTATACTTGCTAAAACCGGAAAAATTGATTTGTTAATTAATAATGCAGGAAAAGGTATGGTTGGTCCTGTCGAAAACGCTAATAAAGATGAAATTATAGATTTATTTACCTTAAATTTAATAGCTCCTATTTACTTAATGAATAGGGTTATACCTATCATGCGTAAAGAAAAAAGTGGGAAAATTATAAATATCTCTTCTATAGGAAGTATAATGGGACTTCCATTCCGAGGTTTTTATTCCGCTTCTAAATCTTCTCTGGATATGGTTACTGAATCTTTACGTTATGAATTAAATAATACAGGTATAGAGGTATGTACCGTAAATTTAGGAGATATTCGTACTTCAATAGCCGATCATAGAATTAAAAGTGTAATTTCTGAAAATTATATGAAAAGCTTTGAAAAAGTTTATAATCATATGAATAATGATGTTAATAATGGTTTTCCCCCTTCTTGCGTTGCTCCTTTTATTGAAAAATTATTTTTACAAAAATCGAGTTTAAAACCCCATTATTATTTTGGTACTTTCGTCCAAAAATTATCATTGATAGTTAAAGCTATGTTTCCACAAAAATGGTTTGAAAAAATCATAGCGAAATACTCAGGTATATAAAAAGCATACAAAAACCTCTTTAAAAAGAGGTTTTTGTATTAAAAATATGCTTTTATTTTGCTGAAGCACGTAACATCCATGCCATAGTTTCATGTTGTTCCATAATACCGGTTAAGAAATCGCTCGTTCCATCATCTTTGTTTTTATCTGCTGTAGGAATGAATTCAGAACGAATTAAGCGAATGATAGTTTCTTGATCTTGACACAATTCAATCAAAATCGTTTTTTCATCAGCCACTTCTTCACCATCATGTTCTAATAAGTCTACCACTGCACTAAACTGTTTATAAGATCCTAAAGCATAATGTCCTAATTTTCTCACTCTTTCAGCCACTTCATCAATAATTTCCGCAATTTCTTTATACTGACTTTCTAATAGCAAATGTATTGATCTAAAGTGAGGTCCTTCAACATTCCAATGAAATTTCCTGGTTTTAGTATAAAGAAAATATTCGTTTGCCAACAATCTGTTTAATCCATCAGAAATAGCTTGCCTATTATCTTCGCTAATTCCAATGTTAGCTTCAATATATTTATGTTTTACTGCCATAGATTTTTTCGGTTTTTTTAAGTTAAATTTTTAGACTATTAGTTATTGTAACCTTTTTAATCTAAATAATAATTGCTGTATTGCTTCTTGATAATCATCAAATATTGATAAAGCGTAATCATCTACAAATAATTCTCTTCCGTCTTGAAGAAGCATATAAAAATTTTCACAAGTTTTTATAATATCTTTTGGAGTGGGAGTTTCTTTAATAGTAATATCGATATCTCCAAACTGCGCATAGGTGGTTTCCACTAATCGGTCTATGACAGCCAAAACAGAATCGATTGCCTGGTCTAAAGCGATATGTGCTGCATAGCTTCCTTTACCGGTTACCTGCCAATGATATAATTTTAAACTGCTGTTGTATGAAAAAATTTCACCAAAAAATTTACCTAATTTTTTGTTTTTTGAAGATTCACTGTAAGTACTTTTCACTTCGTTTTGCTCTTTGATCATAATTTTAATTTTTAGCTTGTTATTAAATATTTGATTTATAATATGTTTATAAAATACAAATATCAGACCTAAAGCAATTAAGCATCTTTTTAAAAAATAATGGTTACATTACAAAAATTGATTATATCTATATACTAAATGTGAATCCTTATTTTTTTAAACAAAAAAAATCTTCTATTATGAAGATTTTTTTTAGCTCTTAGTTAGAAAAATGATTATCTCATTTTTTTATACCCATTGATTAGTCCATTAGTGGAAGAATCATGTGAAGTTATTTTTTCGTTTCCAGATAATTCAGGAAGGACTTTGTTTGCCAATTGTTTTCCTAGTTCAACTCCCCACTGATCAAAACTGAATATATTCCATATGACTCCTTGAACAAATATCTTTTGTTCGTAAATAGCAATTAACTCTCCTAATAACTTAGGGGTTAAAATTTTATATAGAAAAGAGTTAGTGGGCCGATTTCCTTCAAATATTTTGTAAGGTTTTAGCGCATTAATTTCTTCCTCGTTTTTACCTTGATCTTTTAATTCTTTAACTACCTCCTCTTCTGTTTTACCAAAAGCAAGCGCTTCAGTTTGAGCAAAAAAGTTGGAAAGAAGTTTTTCATGGTGATCTGAAACTTTATTTAAAGACTTAGCTCCAGCAAAAAAATCACAAGGAATAAGCTTAGTTCCTTGATGTATCAATTGATAAAAGGCATGTTGACCATTAGTTCCAGGCTCTCCAAAAATTATAGGTCCTGTTTGATAATCCACTTTTTTTCCACTTCTATCAATATATTTCCCGTTCGATTCCATATCTCCTTGTTGGAAATAGGCTGCAAAACGATGTAAATATTGCTCATAAGGTAATAATGCTACATCTTCCGCTCCAAAAAAGTTATTGTACCAGATTCCTAATAAAGCTAAAATTATAGGTATATTTTGTTTTAACTCTGCATTTCTGAAATGTATATCTACTTCATTGGCTCCTTCTAATAATTCGGTAAACTTATCATAGCCTACTGCCAAGCAAATACTGAGTCCAATTGCCGACCATATTGAATATCTTCCTCCTACCCAATCCCAAAATTCAAACATATTATCTTTATCTATACCGAATTGGGTCACTGATTTTTGATTGGTAGATAAAGCAACAAAATGTTTAGCAACTTCAGATTCTGATTTTGCAGATTTTAAAAACCAATCTTTTGCCGTCTGGGCATTAGTCATTGTTTCTTGGGTAGTAAATGTCTTTGAAGCAACAATAAATAGAGTGGTTTCGGGATTTAATGGCTTTAAAGTTTCTACAATGTGGGTACCATCAATATTAGATACAAAATGTAAGTTTAATCTTGTTTTATAATGTTTCAAACTTTCAACTACCATTAAAGGGCCTAAATCCGAACCACCGATTCCTATATTTACGACATCCGTAATTTCTTTTCCAGTATATCCTTTCCATTGACCGGAAATTACAGAATCCGAAAAGTTCTGCATTTGTGCCAACACTTTATTAATTTTTGGCATTACATCTTCACCATTCACCAATACCGGAGTATTTTTACGATTTCTCAACGCTGTATGTAATACGGCTCTGTTTTCGGTTTCATTAATTTTATCTCCCGTGAACTGCTTTTCAATGGCTTCCTTGACTTTTGTTTCTTCAGCCAGCTCAAGTAACAATTCAATCGTTCTTTCATCTATTCTATTTTTTGAATAGTCAAATATGATGTCGTTAAATTGTATTGAAAATTTTTCAAATCTTTGAGCATCTTCTTTAAACCATTGACGAAGGTGTTTACTTTTTATTTGTTCATAATGATCCTTCAATAGTTGCCATGATCGGGTTTCTGTTGGATTAATCTTAGATAATGCCATATGAGATTTATTTATTTAGTAACAAATTTACTTATTTATCTCTTGCTATCAATAAAAAAACCTCTGAAATAAATCAGAGGTTTACTTATTCTTTTATTGATTTAATATTTAAAAGCTAAATTTTTTGGTTACACCTACTTGAATAGCTTTACCAAACGTTATATCAAAATTTTTCGTTTTACTGGATTCGTTATATTTAAATTCCGTATTTTCTTTTGTATCGTTCCATTCAATTCCACCAATAGAAACATTCAATCCAAAATTATTTTTAAAGTTAATAAACAGAGCGGGTACAAAATCTATATAATAACCGCTTCTTCTTACTCTCTCGTCATCATATACTATATTTGCTTGAGTATCTTTAGCATCTGAGCGATATTGTTGATATCCTGCACCTAAATCCGCATAAATACCAAAGGTTTCGCTAAACGGTTTATAATATCGAACAAATCCTCCTATCTTAGATTCATAACTTTTAATTTGATAATCTCCACTAGTATTTTTATCCCATGTTAAAGATGTCTTAGCTCCTACAAACCAATTATCGGCTACTTCATAAGCAATAACAGGTGTAAATGTAACTTCATTAGTCTTTATATCGTCGTAAGTATTCTTTCTTTTATAGCTAAAGTCTGTACCCAATAGAATAGAATTTTTTTGAGCCTGAACAGAAAAGACGCTAAAAAGAGCAAGGGATGCTATTATAATTTTTTTCATGCCTTTTTTTTTATTAATTAGATAAACTTTCATTTAAAAATTTCATTCTATAATTTCATTAAATTATAGTGAAAAGTTTTTAGAAATACCAATATTAAATGCATTTCCAAAAGTTATATCAACCCCGTTAGATTTGTTTTTTGATACTTTTTCTTTCATGTGATTGTATTCAACCCCACCAATACTAAAGTTTAACCCAAAATTATTTTTGAAATTAATGAATAAAGAAGGTTCGAAACCGATGTAAAATCCATCTCCTTTAATTTTAATTATTTCACTGCCAGTATTTATTCTATTTTTAGTTTCTTGCCATCCTGCTCCTAAATCTCCGGATATTGAGAAAGTCTCACTCAATGGTAGAGAATAACGTAAGAAACCACCAATTCTGTTAGTTTTTTCATCACCTCCTTGAAAACCTTGTGGGTCTTTTCCAATATCAGCTTTTTTAAAAGATACTTTCGCACCGATTGTTAAATTATCAGTAAACTGATATCCTAAATAAGGAGCCCACTCATAAGAATCCAATTTTTCTTTTTGTCCAGCACTTCCTCCTATTTTGTTTTCGGTATGATTGTAACCTACATTACCTCCTAATAAAATACTGTTCTTTTGTGCGTTCATAGTTGTTAAACCAAAAACTACTGCTGCAAACAACACTAACTTTTTCATAATTTTCTTTTTTAAAATAATTTAATTCAAAATTTATTTAATTTATATCTCCTCATTTAGAAGAAGTTAAATTTCTCTAATTTCGTGTTAAAACTATATTAAATACCGTGCCAAAGTTAATATTTTGTTAAAAAATCTATTATTTTTAAGTTAATTTATATTACATTCATATACATTTTAGAATGAAATATTAATGATTTTTTTACTATAATTTTTTACGATATCTAAATTTTTGAATGCAAATATAAATAAATCCTAATTTATTTAGTTATTTAACTATTAAATTATTTTTTTTAACATAAATTTAATAAACTATAATCTACTTTAATTTTTCTCTATATTTTAATATTTTTTTTTAAATTAAGAAACAATTTAATATTTTAACAAATATTTAAATTATTATATATAATTTTATATACGAAATTGAATTTTATTTTTTTTATCAAATATAGCTTGAAGCAAATGTTCATTTTATTTAGAAAGTATTATTTTTATTATAAAATATGTCTTTAATGATATTATTATTGTTAACTGATAAAGAATGATCATTTAACAGCTTTAAATATTAGCAAAAATATTTATCACGTTCTTTATCTAATAATAGATATAGTTATTGAGCTAAACTTTCTTTTTATTACTGCTTCTAATTACTAATTTCGCACAAAGTGACATAAGTAATTTTTGGAAAAATGATACTTAGTATATTAATCAAATCATAAGAGCCATAAAGCTGATTCACTTTATAAACTAGGATTGTAGAAGAGGTTTAGGTAAATCTCAATACAATTATGGTATTTCTTAAAAGATTAATACACATGATACTTACAACTAATCATACTCTGCATCATATGATAAGGAAAGCATTCCTTATCATATGATGCCTTAAAAAAAAATTGATGAAACACATATAACGTTAACAAATCAATTCATACTCACAAAGTGTAGATTGTGAACAAATAACAGACACGAACATCACAATATTTGGGTATTTTTGAAATTGAACCTACTAAATATGGCTATATATAATTTAATAAAAATAATTAATTAATAACAAAATATTGACTTAAAAACAATAATTTAGTTTTCTATTTAAATTATTCATTTATAAATTATAATAAATAAACAAATTTTAACTAACATTGAAAAAAACAACTATGAAAAAAATCCTTTTTTTATTATTGCTGCCAATTATCAATTTCGCACAAAGTAACATAAGTAATTTTTGGAAAAATGATTCTTGGTATATTGATCAAATCATAACCCGTAAATCTGATTCAATTTATATATTTAGGATTGTAAAACAGAATTCAGATAGACGTAAATTTATTTATGGTACGTTTTTAGTTTTTAATGCTGATGGTACTTTCAGAACATGGAACACTGCTCCTTGCGGTAACGGTTGCTTTTTTAATTCATATGGTACTTTTAAAAAAATTGATGAAACACATATACAATTACAGATCAATTTATTCTCACAAGAGGGAACTTGTATACCTGTAACAGACACAATACGACAAAATTTAGGAATTTTTGAAATTAAACCCAATGAATATGGTTATCAATTAATAAAAACAAAAAACTAATAGCAAAAAAATAGTTTTCTATTTAAACTATAGATTAATAAATTTTAATTATCTATAAAAACAACTATGAAAAAAATCCTTTTTTTATCATTGCTACCAATTATCAGTTTCGCACAAAGTGACATAAGTAATTTTTGGAAAAATGATAGTTGGCGTACCTGATCAAATCATAACTCATAAATCTAATTCATTTCACATATATAGGATTGTAGAACAGGATTCAGATATACCTAAATTTAATTATGGTACGTTTTTAAATTTTAATACTGATGGTACTTTTAGCTCAGGAAACACTGCCCCATGTGGTAATGATTGCTTTCGTCGTTCATATGGTACCTTTAAAAAAATTGATGAAACACATATACGATTACATATCAATTTATTCTCACAAGATGGAACTTGTAAAAAAATAACAAAATTTTGACCCGAAAACAATAATTTAGTTGCAATCATGGGGATACCTGCAAATGTAGGATAAAAAAAATATTGGGTTAGAAGCTGCTATTCATGTCATGGGATAATCTTTCTTTACCATCCTATCACTAAGCTATGGCAAATCCAACACGATGAATATTTCTACACGGAGCTAAAGCTCCTTGTGTTTATATTGTCTTTACTAGATGCAGCTATTATCCGAATCNA
>NZ_JAMBJZ010000063.1:0-13031 GCF_025291155.1 Apibacter sp. | reverse complement strand
CAAATATCTCAATCAAATCATCCTCTTTAACATCTTTAATCTGATATACTTTGCAATCAAGCCTATATAATTCTTTTTTCATGTATTCTATGGCTAACTTGTTAGTATATCTGATTAAAACTCCTTCCCCCATGGTGCCTAGCGAAATCATATAAGCATCATCATATCTTCCATAAGTATATAAATATATGTTATTCTCCTTATGAACAGTTAGAAATACATGCCCAGTACCCTTGGTCTCTGCCCAGACAAAAACTCCTGATGGAAGTTCCAAATGAGATATAACACAAACATTTTCTGAAGGAGAATTAAAAAAGGGATATATTTTGATTTTTTTCTTTCCTATTACATTTTCAGATAAAATATGAATTCTTTTTACTCCAATCTTCTTATCTGAAATAATATATGAATTTTTATTTTTTTCATCTTCAAATCCTAAAAATTCTGCGGAATCATCATATTTTACATTCCATATAAGCTTGTTCAGCTCTACTAATGAAAAATTTTTTCTATTAAATTCTACTGCTTGATAATCATAGACACCTCCGCCTTTAATAATATCAGGCCCTATAACTTTAGTAACTCTTAAAGTAGTAGGTATTTCCTCTGGAGGTTTATAATCATTTAGATATTTTACTCCATTTTGTTTGCCCACCATTTCTACTTTAGTAGCTGCATTAAAAGTAAGATTACCCTCTGTAGCAGTTAAAGTAATGGACTTTTTTGCAATTTTTATACTTTCCCCTCCTATAGTTCGTATTATTTTTCCGCCTTCTATAACTCCCATATTACTATAGTTTAATGTAAACTGGTTTGTTGTGCACTATTGGATTTAACTTCCAAAGCACTTTCCAAGTTTATTTTATCTTCATTACTTGTATAAGTACTTTTTTTAGAAATTTCTATAAAATCATTAGCATTAGATACTCTACCTTCTCCGGCACTTTCATATATATTGCTTGCTGCCAGATTATAGTCTTCTGCTGCCATAATAGAAATATTTTCCCCTGCACTCATACTTATATTCTGGGAAGCCGTAACCACTACATTTTTAGCATCTAAAAAGAAAGTCTCCGGTACTTCTGTCCTAATATTGCCTTTTCCATCCAAGAAGATACGGTTACCGCTTGGGTCTTCAATTAGAATAGAGCCTTGTCCTTCAGCATCATTGAAAATAATTTTGGCACCACTTCTTGTTTGTATTACCTTAATATCATTTCCTTCAGTGTAATAAGCAGCTATCTCTCCTCCATTATAAGCCGTTCCCAATACAATAGGAGCTTCTGCATTTCCTCCCTGAAAAGCTACCAATACAGTTTCTCCTATTTCCGGATTAATATATGTTCCTTTATCTCTACCTGCATGAGGTTGTATTACTTGTACCCAAGGTGTCTGGCTGTTTTCAGCCTTTTGCCAGACAAACTGAAGACGTACACGTCCCATCTTTTTTGGATCTTTATTGTCTGTTACAATTGCATGTTGAATATCTGCTACCGGGGTATTGCTTCCGTCATAATCCGGAGGTGTTATTAAATCTTTAGGTACTCCTATAAATGTATTAGTATATCCTTTTCCCTCAATAAAACAATGAGTAATTTCATTTATCTTATAACTTTCAATCGGAATTTTTCCGGATTTAAAAATTTTATGTTTAGGTATCCAGGCTGAAACTTTACCTATATCGCCTAGGCGTAAGCTAGGTTCATTAGTAGTTGCCTCTATATAAACTAAATTTTGTCTTTTACGTTTTTCTGCAAGAACAGCCCTTTCAATATCTAACTGCTGATTTATCAATAAGCTTTTATCAAAATGAGCGGTGGGAGAAACATTAAAAAGTCCTTCTGATGCATTAATGGCATATTGCTGAAAAGGATTCTCTGATTGTTGTAGCCTCTGACTTTCTGAATCTACCTTATAATCAGATGATTGTTTAGCATCATACGCTGTATAAGAAAATTTCTGAGGGTGCACTTCCATTTTTAATTCGAAATTAAAAATATCTTCCTCTTCAGCTAATTCTGTTATTTTCCCTCCCCAAGCAGAAAAAACCAGTTGTTCTCCGTTATAATAATAATACTCTCCAAAACGAGAGGCTAATCGCTTTATGAATTGATAATCACTCTCATTATATTGAACGATATAAGGAATTTTTTCTTTAAAATTCGGATTGATTTTAAAGTCAATTAAATTCTTTGCATATGGATAAGCTACCTCTTTTATAATCTCTTCCAAAGTTTTATTTTCAAAACTTCTTGTATGTAATCCGTTTTCCATAAGTATAGAGGGAGAATTGCCACGCAAAATAACTTTTTTTACTCCGTCTTGCTTTTGAGTGGATACTTGGGTGATCAATCCTGTAAAAATTGATTGTACAGTTCCAAACCTGTGAAATTGGAAAGTAATCCGCTTACCTAAATGAGCTCTGGAGTTTTCAAATAAATAAGCATTATCTTCATTAAATTCTCCCGGATCACACCAAATCTCAAAACTATGATGATCTCCTACTTTTTGTTTAATCTCTAATTTAGCAATGTTGGTTTCAGTAAAATAATCCTCTCCGGCAATCTTAACACTAACATAAGTGATTGAGGTTTTTCCGTATCGATTGAATTTGTTTGCAATTTTCTCTTTTACTACATCTGGACTAGAAAAGGTAAAAGGAACTTCAGATTTATCTATTTTTTCCATAAGGCCCCATATTCTTTAATAATTAGTTTCATTAAAAATAAAAAATAATAATGATTAGCAAACATACAAAATATTTTTTTTTATATCTTTGTTGCTGTAAATAATTTCTTTATTATAAAGAAACAATATAAGCTATTCCTTGCTATATTGCTTTAAATGTAAATGATTTTTACTATAGACATAGGAGGTCTCTCTGTTTTTTAAATTAATTAAGTAAGTAAATTGAAAAAAACTGCTTTATATCCATATCAAAATTTATCACTCAAAGATATTCCCGGAGAAATCTGGAAAGATTGTCCCGATTTTGAAGGTTATCTGATGATTTCCAATATGGGACGCATAAAAAATTTAAAAAGAACTATTTACCAAGGTACCAAAGGAGGATTAAAAACAATATCCTATGAACGCCCCGAACGAATTCGAAAACAATATCCCAAACCACTTTACAATAAAATACTCAAAAAATATTTTTATTCCTTAATAACTAAAATAACCATTGAAAAAATTACTTATTCATTTTATGTTTCCAGAAAGGTATATGAAGCTTTTTGCAGCAAAATAACCAAACAAGATCTAATCCTTCATAAAGATTGGGATAATTTTAATAATAAGATAGAAAACCTTTATAAGGCGGATAGTGCAGAATTAAACCGGATTACAGCAAAACAAGGAAGGACTAATGTACCTGAAATATTTGCGAGTATAAGAAATTTTTGGCCCAAAGAAAGAAGAAACAAATTACAGGAAAAAAGTAAGACTAAAATCAAAGTTAAGCAATATGACCTGCAAGGTAACTACCTACTCACTTATCCAAGCATAAGGGAAGCTTATAAACAAACTGGAATTCACGAAGCGGCTATTAGAAAATGTATTCTTGGAAAGCAAAAATATGCAGGAAATTATATTTGGAGATATGAAAATGATATTTCCGAAATTATTGCTGTAACACCAAGCATATCTTCTCAACCGCTTAGTTGTTATGATAAAGAGGGTAATTATTTAGCCGGATACAATAATATATGGGAAGCTGAGCAGCAAACTAAAATAAATAGAGGCTGTATTCGCCAGTGTATACAAGGAAGATCTCAAACTGCTGGTGGCTTGATTTGGAAAAAAGGTTATGAGCCTCAGAAAGTAGATCCCGTACCTCCCTCAATTAGCGCTAAAATAGTAAGCCAGTTTGATAAAGAAGGGAATCTTATAATGGTTTACCCCAGCATATCAAAAGCTTCCAAAAGTACAGGAATACCTGAGATGACCTTAGGAAAAATACTCAGTTCTAAGCCTCAATATTTAAGAGGTTTTATTTGGATGGAAGGAAATAAGCTAACAAAAATAACTCCCCCTAAAAAGAAAATTAAAGTAGTTTATCAATATGACCTCTCTGGAAATCATATAGCTACTTATCCTTCTGTTATTGAAGCAGGTAAATCAACCGGCGTATCTCGTAGCAGTATAAATGATGCTGTACATGGAAGGAGTAAAACCTGTGGGGGGTATATATGGAAATATGTAGAAAAAATCATATAAAAAGTTAGATTTTTTTTTAATAACCATAGTTTATATAGGCAAATTTTGTCAAATAAAAAAGGTTACAAATTTTTATATCTATAACCTTTTTATTTTCAGCTCCTTCAGCTGGGATTAAACTGGCGATCTTCTGATTCACAGAAAAGTTGCTCTTGAAATAACTACCGAAGATTTTGAGTCATTTTGCATATATTCAGGAGTTATATTTATTCAATTAAAAGTTTGTTCTATAAAAAACAAAGGAACTTTATTAGGTAAAATTTCTAAAAAATTTTAAACTTCAAAACCTATCGTAAAAAATTTATACGTTAAATGTTTTAAATAGAAAATGAATGATTATATTTAAAGCATAGTGGAATTATTATCTCACCAATCTAAAAAAATCATTAGTATTATTATCTATTGGTTTTTTTAGGATCAATCGCCCTGAATCTCTAATTAATTTACAATTTTCCCTAGGGTTAATTACGTAGGTTTTAACCGCATTTGGAGCGTATTTGATAAAATTTAATTTAGTTTCTACTTTTAAATTTGGATTAGGATAGGAAGATAATTTGGTAGGTATTAATGAATATTGATTCATAAAAGCTCCATTTTCATTTTTTTCCCGTACAAAGTTTTCGTCTATAAATGTGATATAAACTTTTGGAGAAAAATCTACATACCCCCACTTATCTTTATCTATTTTCACGTAAACTTGAACTTCATATTCAGCACCATATTCTATTCCAAGATCTTGGAGTGTAACATTTTTACTTACACTATCATCATCTGAACATGATGACAATTGTGTTAATCCAATAAACACAATGACAAACAAGAATAATTTTTTCATTTTTATAGTTATTTAATTACATTCAAATATAAAAAATATTTTAAGTTTTTTATTTTATATAAAAACAAAAATATCTCTTATATTAGTGCTTTTCAGCATTAAATAATTCTTGATATAATAATGTGGCACTTGTTTTTTACGTATTAGCTTTGCTAAATTACACAGTATTAATATTTAACTAATTTATTAACATACTGTTGACAAATACGAAATAAATTTATTATGATAATTATCAGCCAAATTTAAATTATCTAAAATAATTTTTTAACTCTCTTTTTTTAATTCATTTATTGGATTACCATCAAACTTCAATTGAATAATTATTAATATTAAATCTATTAATAGAAAATCTTATTGTTTTTTCAATCCTCAGAAAATAACCTACAATCCTCATTTTCCTATTAACATAGTAACATGGAAATAGCAGAAGTCATGAAAAAAGAGTGGCTGGAATTATGGACTCCTAAATTCACCTGTTCCAAAGCCCAATTCATCAGAAAAGAGAAAAACCCGAAAGGGATTTGATTGAAGTAATCAAAAATACGGAAGCAAAATTTTCCCAGAACCGGATATAAAGAACAAATCTAAAAAAAGAAAAAAGCCATCTTCCTCCAATGATTTATGCCCAGGCCCAGTATATCATATTTACTGCAATAAAATACAAAAGGATCTTTGAGAGGTTCGGGTTTAATCTTCCTAGTTATGAAAAACCTCAGCCTTCATCTAAAACAATTTATGAGTTTGAAAAATGGTTCTTTGATCTAAATACAAATGGTTGGATGAATACCTCTTCCGAGTGCCTAACCGAATAGTTAACTCCCGTACAATTATCTTATTTGAAGAAGCTGTGAATAGAGACCTATTATAATAAATTAGTAAGAATATACACAAATCAAACAACTATCATAATTTATATAAAATATAGTTATTTTATAATAAAAAATTATTCGCATTAAAATAGCTGGATAAAAAATGACCAAAAATTTATATCTTTGAAATATAAGAACTAATAACTACATGATTTTACTAATTATCACATTTATAACACTTTTAGTTGTTTTTTTGAATAAGAATTCATCTAAACAAAAGAATAAAAATGTTTACAATAATCACTTAAAAAATCTACAGGAAAAAGATTCAACTTATAACAATACGGAGTCTATTAAGGTTATAAATAATTTTATTTCTAACTCTACTATTAAAGAGAATAGCACTTCAAATAAAATAATGAACGAATCCAATAATTCTATTGAAGATATTTCTAATGAAACATGTAGTCTTCGTCCTAATTTATCAGAATCAAATACCTTTAATTCTGACAACTATAATTTAAAACACGTTTTATTTTCCTACAATGAACCATTAATAAATCAATATGGAGTTCCCTATTGGCCTCATAAATATATATATTCTTATTCTGATTTAGATGAGGCTACTCCAGAACAAAAAAAATTTTATCAAGCTTTTAAAACAGATTTCCTCAATGGTGAATATAATAATTTATATGGAAATTGGAATTATGCCTTTATTCTGTTATTTGACTTATTAAATGAATATGAAGTACACAAGGACATTCAAGTTTTGGAAAAGCAATTGGATCTTCTTGGTTTTCATTATAGTAGAACTAAATCTTACTGTATTTCATTTTTAATTAAAAAATTAGAAAATATAGGCGATGAAGAAAATATAAATAGAATTATTGAAAACAATCCTTATGACTACTATGGGTATGATTACTGGCGTTTAGGAAACCGCTATAAAAACAAACTAAAGTTAAATGATAAGGAAGTTGAATTATTAAATAAATTATATTTTTCACCCAACACCTTTACTGAAATAGAAGCTTGTTTAATTGAAACACTCAGACTTTATTTATCATTATTTGAGACTTTACAAGATACTCAAATTGAAGGAGAAAAAAATTTAGAACAATTTATTACAGAAATTGCAGATCTTTATATAAAAAAGTATTACAAATACAGAAAAGGTAGTCACAATTATAATTACGCTTTTGAAGATACAATTAAGTATTTTTATCAAAATATTTTCAAACTTTGCGAAAATGCTGTCCGTGAATTTTATGGCCATAAGAGAAAACTAAATACTGATTTTTCTCTGCATATGCCTGAAATTAATAATCTATATCAAGAAAAAATAGTTCCTACCATAACCCAAACTTTATTTAAATTAACATCTATAATCAATCTTCCCGATGAAGCTACAGATATAAAATTATATACTCAAAATACAACCCGGTGGAAAATAAAATTTTCTAAGATTACGGAAAATTATAATGGAGATCCAAAGCAGTTTTTAAACGATATTATTTCATTAGGAAAACTTAATGAAAATAATCCTTCTATTGAAAATATATTCTTTGATTCATCAAAATTCATAGCTAAGTATGATAAAGAAATAGCATTATCACTATATATTTATTACTTGTACTATGATTTAAAATCTTCGACTTTCAACAATAAACCTTTAACTAAAACAATACAAAAAAATCTTTTCAAAACTAATGAACAGTTTCATGACTTTGAAATTATTGTAGAAAAATTAATTAAAACTAGAAATTTAGATGAGGCTTTAAGTTCAGTTTCTTCCATTTATAAAGCAAGACGTAAAAAAATTAATCTTAATAAATCAATCATAAAAGAAGTACAAGAACAACATTCAGAAACTGTAGAGTTATTAAATGAATATTTACAAGATGAAAGTGAAAGTTTATCAACAAAATCACAAGACATTAATGCTAATGAAATTAAAATAGTTTCCAAAAAAACAATTGAGTCAAATAAGTCTATTTATTTAAATGGTGAAAATTTATCTTCTATTCAAATAGATGTTTTAAATTTTTTTGCAAAAAATAGTTTGTGCGTTTCTTTTGAAGACTTTGATATTTATGCAAAAGACAACAATATTTTTAAAAATCATTTGATAGACAGTATTAATGAAATTTATTATGAAGTTCTGGATGATATATTGATTGAAGAAGAAGATGAATTTTACACTATTTTAAAAGATTACTACCAAAAAATAACTATAAAATGATAAATATTAAGCCTAAAGAAGCCACAGCAATTATTAATTCACTCGTAAGCGGAGTAGTTCCGAAAATAGGAGTACAACATATAACAGTAGGACGTTCTGAAGAAATAACAGCTTTTGTCTCAGCATTAGAAGATGTAAAAAATGGACATAGTTTGGTTAAGTTTTGGATTGGCGATTTTGGTTCTGGAAAATCATTTATGCTTCATTTATTAAATACGGTTGCATTAAAACAAAAATTTGTTGTAGCTAATGCTGATTTTACACCTGAAAATCGTTTATATTCTAATGATGGAAAGGCGGTTTCTTTATACAAGTCAATAATGGATAATATAGCCATACAAACCAAACCTGAAGGAGGTGCCTTGCCTATTTTAATGGAAAAATGGATTGAGCAGATCATTATAAAAACAGCTCAAGAAAATAATATATTAGTTAGTGAAATACATAATGAGGATTATATTGATTTAATCCGGAACAACATAATGAAAACCATCAATGGAATTACCGAAGTAGGAGGTTTTGATTTTGGAACAGTGATCATAAAATATTATGAAGGATACATCCAAGATGAAGAACAACTTAGAAGGAATGCTTTAAAATGGTTAAAAGGTGAATATACTACTAAAACAGAAGCACGTCAAGATTTAGGGGTTCGAGAAATAATTAATGATCAGAATTATTATGATATGCTTAAAAATTTCTGTAAATTATTTGTTAGCATGGGATACAGTGGATTTATGATTAACTTGGATGAAGCTATTAATTTGTACAAAATTTCAACAGCTGTCATGAGAGAAAAAAACTATGAAAAAATATTAGCTATTTATAATGATTGTTTTCAGGGAAAAGTAACTAATTTATTTTTTAACTATGCAGGAACTAAAGAATTTTTGGAAAATGAGCGTAGAGGATTGTTCAGCTATCATGCATTAAAATCAAGATTGGAAACTAATAAGTTTGAGACTTTAGAAATAAGAGACTTTGCTCAACCCGTAATCCGATTAATGCCTTTGGATCATAATGAAATCTTCGTTTTATTAAAAAAACTTAAAGAAATTTTTGATTTTAATTATAAAACTCTCATAGATATTTCTAATGATGATATCCACTCTTTTATGGAAGAAATATTCAATAAACCTGGAGCTTCTGAATTTTTAACTCCAAGAGAAGTTATTAGAGATTTTCTTAATATCCTTAATATACTTCGTCAGAACCCAGAAGTGGATAAATCTAAATTATTTGGAGAGATTGAAATTTCAGATGAACGTCCAAATGAGGAAACCTTATTAGATAATATTGAAGAATTATAATGCCTATTCAATTGCTATCTGAGCCTATCAGAAAATATATTAGAGATAAACGCTGGGAAGAATTGCGGGCTATTCAAGCAGCAGCAATCAAACGTATTTTAACAACGAGCCATAACTATATTCTTGTTTCTAAAACTGCATCTGGAAAAACTGAAGCTGCTTTTCTTCCTATATTATCATCTGTTAATTTTAATAAATCAGGAGTTCAGGTTTTATATATTTCTCCATTAATAGCTCTGATTAATGATCAGTTTTATCGTATTGAAGAACTATGTCATTATTTAGAGGTGCCTGTAACTAAGTGGCATGGAGAAGCAAACCGAACACAAAAAAAGCACCTTTTAATGGACCCTAAGGGAATTGTTTTAATTACTCCTGAATCTTTAGAAGCTATGTTTGTAAATAATCCCTATAATATTAAATATCTCTTTTCTAATTTGAAGTTTGTAGTAATAGATGAGATTCATTCTTTTATAGGAACAGACAGAGGAATACAGCTTAAGTCTATTCTATCTCGTTTACAAAAAATAAATACAGTTCCCTTTCGAATAATTGGATTATCTGCAACTATAGGGGATTATGAAGAAGCTAAACAATTTGTAGGTAATGATAATGAAACTAAAGTTCTCATAGATAAAACTACTAATGAAATTCAAGTCATTTTCAGATATTTTAAAATAGAGACCGTAGAATATTCTTTGGAACTATTAAAAAACATATATAGAGAAACAAAGGATAACAAAGTATTAATTTTCCCCAATAATAGAGGTAAAGTTGAAGAATTAGCTGTTAAATTAAAAAAAATAGCAGAGCGAGTAGGTGGACATAAAAACTATTTTTCTCATCATTCATCTGTTAATAAAGATGTCAGAGAATATGTAGAATTTTTTGCCAAAAATAATAAAAAAGAAAATTTTACAATTGCTTGCACCTCCACTCTAGAATTAGGTATTGACATAGGTAACGTGGATAAAGTAATTCAGGTAGATGCTACACATAGTATAGCTTCTTTGATCCAGCGTGTCGGAAGAAGCGGAAGAAAAGAAGGAATTAAAAGTAAATTATATCTCTATTCAACTAATAAATGGAGTTTATTACAATCACTAGCATCCTGGTTATTATATAAGGAAGAATTTATAGAACCTCCTTTATTTATAGAAAAACCTTTTGATATAATGCTTCACCAGATCTTATCCATAGTCAAGGAATATTCTGGCGTTAATGAAATTGAATTGACAAAGAAAATAGAAAATAATTTTACATTCATTCATATATCTAAGGAGGAAATTAATGAAATAATAGATTATTTAATTAGCAATGATATATTAGAAAAGATTGACAAAGAAATTATTATTGGTATTGAAGGGGAAAAATTCGTAAATAGCCGTGATTTCTACAGTGTATTCAAAACAGAAGAACACTATAAGGTCGCAAACTCAGGTAATACAATAGGAGAAATACCTTTTTCTCCTCAGATAAGAGAAGATGAAAATATTTTATTGGCTGCCAAAATTTGGAAAATAAAATTGATTGATTTCAAATCTCATAAAATAGAAGTTTGTCCTGCTAAAGATGGAAAAAATCCTTTATTCTTTGGAAGTGGAGGTTTGGTGCACCCTAAAATAAGAGAAAAAATGTTGGAAATCCTTATTTCTGAAGAAGAATATTTATTTTTAGATCAACCCAGCTCTGAAGAAATCGATAAACTTCGACAAAAATTCTCACCATTTAATATACTAAAACCATCTGAAGAAAGACCTTTGTTTTTAAAAGAAAATAAAGCCCAATTATATACTTTTACAGGAACCAGGATAAACAGAACTATACAGTTATTATTAACTATTATGGATATACAAAATATAATGACTGATAATGATAGTTTTTTTGAATTTTCTACATCAAATATTGTTTGGGACAATTTTACAGATACACTCCTAAATTCTATAGTATACGTAGACAACCATTTATCAAAATTATTAGAGAAAAACCCAACCATTCTTGATTTTTCTAAATGGGGTATATTACTACCTAAAAAATACCAAATTAGTTTGTTAAAACAAAAGTATTATGATTTAGAAAGCACTATAAAATTTTTAAAATCAATTAAATTAGTGATAAAATAGTATGAAACTACTTTTTTATCTCTAAAAGACTTTCCTGGAGAAATCTGGAAAAATTATCTCGATTTTGAAGGGTTATCTGATGATTTCCAATAAGGGGCGAATAAAAGATTTAAAAAGCGCTATTTTACCAAAGTATTAAAGGAGGATTATAAACAATATCCAAATTGTGTGTAACCCAAAACAAATAAAAATGGAAGATAATTTAAACAATTTAATTAATAATATAAAAATTCAAATAAAATTATATTTATCTGAAGTAGGTAAATTTACCTCTTATGCATCGACCTTAAATAATCAAACAAAAAAAATTGATTTAATAATGGCCCATGATAATGAAAATGATTCATCAAAAATGTTAAAAATACTACAATCAAGTTTAGAAAATGATATTTAAAAAATATATATTATGCTGCAGCAAAAGGAATCGATACTATAATTTCTAATAAAGAAGGTAATAAAATCTCTGTCTTATTAATTATGATAAAATGTAAAAACGATAAGGACTGGTCAATCAAAAAATTCCCTTATGAAATAATAAAAAATAATAAAGTTCTACATCTCTATAAAAAAAATTAGAGTAATGTATCAGATAAGGGGATTAAGCTATAAATAACTAATGTTCAAAAAAAATAAAAACTAAGAAAAAAGAGAAAAATTCTTTCTTACTTAGCTACCTTATCAAAAAACAATTTAAAATTAATCTATCTGTTTATTATCCTAACCTTATAAGTTTCCCGAAAAACTGAATATATTTATTAGCTAAAATAAAAAGATAAACTGATTACTATTTGGTATATAATTTATCTAAAAATTCAAATTCCGATTCAGGAATTAAGCCTTTAGCTGAGTTTAGTAAATTGTAAATATCCCATTTAATATGATCTACCAGTTCCGGATGCTCTATTTCCGTTAGTATTGCAGTCTGAAAATACTTAGCATGGATTTTAAAGTATATTCTAAATGCTTATAATCCTTTATTTCCGAAATATCTTTTAGATATATTAAAAAGTCTTTCACCTTATATACTGATTCTTCATTCACTTCACATGCTTTTATTTTGTAAAGTAAACGAACATACATACAATAATTTATAACTTGGGTTAAAATAAGATAACTGAAAAAGAATAAGTTATTTTTAGCGGATTATTTTATATTTTTGTGAATAGAAAAATTAATAAATTATGAATACAGATACAGCATCAAAAAAAGCACATCACGGAAGGAATATAAAAAGACTGAGAGAAATGCTGGGAGTAAAACAAGATGCATTGGCAGTGGAATTAAACATTACTCAGGCAGCTGTATCTAAATTAGAAAGTAAAGAAGAAATAGAAAAAGATACTTTGGAAAAGGTAGCTAAAATTCTAAAGTTACCAGTAGAAGCTATAGAGAACTTTAATGATGAGGGAGCTCTGAACTTTATTGCAAATACTATTGATACATTTCATTATAAATGTACTTTCAATCCCATTGATAAGATTCTGCAACTTT
>NZ_JAMBJZ010000062.1:0-13117 GCF_025291155.1 Apibacter sp. | reverse complement strand
CATCCATTTTTCTTATGGAATTTTGAGTATTTTTTCTGCTAACATCCATTCTGCTAACAGGATTTTGAGCGGTTTCCCCGCTGACATCCATTTTTCTTATGGAATTTTGAGTATTTTTTCTGCTAACATCCATTCTGCTAACAGGATTTTGAGCGGTTTCTCCGCTAACATCCATTCTGCTAACAGGGTTTTGGGCAGTTTCTCCGCTGACATCCATTCTTCGAACAGGATTTTGAGCAGTTTCTCCGCTAACATCCATTATTCGGACTGGGTTCTGGGCAGTTTCTCCGCTGACATCCATTCTTCGAACAGGGTTTTGGGCAGTTTCTCCGCTAACGTCTAAATATTGATAAGGCTTATCTACCATAACTTCATTGAAATATTCTTCATCTTCTTTGTTATTAATAGTGAAAGAGTCGCCAATTTCATTATTCATAGACACGGGTTTCTTTGTTTGAGGAATGTCAGCATAATCGTCATTACATGAAATGATGAATAAATTTATAATTAAACTAAAAATAGGTAATGATATTTTTTTCATTTTTATATTAATCTTTTATTTAATAACTATTTATCTTTATATAAGTATCTTAGAAATTATTATTTTATAGGCATACTAGTAATTCTAAACAAAATAAAATGAATTTATTATATGTGGTCAGCATAATATAATAATTTGGAGAACTAAATAATTTCTCTAGATCTATTGATAGACTTTCCTTTTTTATTTCTTATTAGAATACATTTTGTACCTTTGTTGTTAAATAAACTTGTTTAAATGTGAGGCAAAGTAACTGATAATATAAAATAGAGTAAAGACAAAGCAAAGACTTTTTATAGACATGTTTTTATTCTTATTTATGATCAAGTTTTAAATGAAGTATCCTAAAATGAGTAGAAATTAATGTATGGGTTATAGAGTAACAATAGAAAAAATAGTCTGTACAGCCTTTAAAAAGGCTAAAAATGAATCGTTACATGTATTGAAAACACCTCTATCTAAACATATTTCTTCTAAGATAGAAAAAGAGTATAAAGCATGTATTAGTGAAAAAACCTTTGTAAGATACTACGATAAATATATAGAGGGAAAAGAAAAGGCCACAGGTGATCCTAATAGACATATATTAGATTTATTATGTAAATATATAGGTTTTGAAAACTTTGTAGATTTCTATAATAATGATAAAAATGGAAAAGTAAAAAACAAATAATATGATAGTTTGTTGTAATAAAATTATGCTGTTTTATTTTTTTTTACATGAAATTTAATCATAGTTATCCTTGAAAAATTATAAATTTTTTAACGACTATAAAAGTGTAATGATATTACGTTAAAGTTCTTATAATCTATTTTATGTTTTATTTATTAGTATGATACGATGGGATTTATGATAGATTTAATAACTTTGTACTTATGCCTGATATAATACACTTACTCCCGGATAATGTATCCAATCAAATTGCGGCAGGAGAAGTAGTGCAAAGACCTTCTTCCGTGGTAAAAGAACTTTTAGAAAATGCTATTGATGCCAAAGCTAGTCAAATACAACTCATCATTAAAGAAGCAGGTCGTAATTTAATTCAAGTGGTTGATAATGGGATAGGAATGAGCGTAACTGATGCCAGAATGTCATTTGAAAGACATGCAACCTCAAAAATTAAAACTACTGAAGATATATTTCATATTTATACAAAAGGGTTTAGGGGGGAAGCATTAGCTTCTATTGCGGCTGTATCTCAAGTTGAACTAAAAACTCGTAAAGAAGAAGATGAGATTGGTACTCATATTATAATCGATGGAGGTGATTTGATTTCACAAGTTCCGATAAATACTAAAGTAGGTTCCTCTTTTCAAATTAAAAATCTATTTTTCAATGTACCGGCAAGAAGGAAATTCTTAAAGTCTAATTCGGTGGAATTCAGACATGTTTTAGATGAATTTCATAGAGTTGCCTTAGCACATGAAAATATTCAATTTCAATTATTTAATAATGATGAAGAAATACTTAGATTACGCTCGGGTAATTTAATGCAAAGAATTTCTGAAATTTTTGGTAGAAAAATTCAAAATCAACTTATCCCTATCTCAGAACAATTAGATTGGATAAAGCTGGGAGGGTTTATAGGTAAGCCCGAAAGTGCGAAAAAAGCTAGAGGAGAACAATTTTTCTTCGTTAATCATAGGTTTTTCAGATCATCTTATTTAAACAAAGCGGTACAAGATGCTTTTGAAGGATTAATTCCATCTCGTTTTTTACCTTCTTTTTTTCTTTATATTGATATCAATCCAGAACGAATTGATGTAAATATTCATCCAACAAAAACAGAAGTTAAGTTTGAAGATGAAGCTTCCATTTATGCATTATTGAGAACTGCTATAAAAAAATCTTTGGGTGTATATAATGTTGTTCCGAGTTTAGATTTTGATCAAAATCCTGATTGGAATTTCTCACTCGCTAAAAAAGATAAGCCTATTGTTGAGCCCAAAATAAATATAAATTCATCATATAATCCCTTTGACAAAGTTTCAAATAGACCATCTCAAGCTGAAAAAATCAATTTAAACGAACTATATGCTTCATCCAGACAAGAAATTTTAACATCTGATTTATTTGATCTACCTTCTTTATCTATCGATGAATCTTCATTGTTGCGTTTATCAAATGGAAGATGGTTAACTGAAAAAGATTCCAATTTATGGATATTAGATCCTTATAGGATACATCAGACCGTTTTATATGAAAATCATTTAAAAAATTCAGAAGGTAATATATTAAGCCAACAATTACTCTTTCCTATTGAAAGACCTGTCTATGATCTTGAAAAAGAAAAATTAGACTCCATAAAAACTGCATTATTCGCTGAAGGATTGGATATGGAGGTTGAAAAGGATTTATTAACAATAACTGCAATACCTACAGATATTCCCCATGAAAAAATATTAGATTTGATAGATAATTTATTAAGTGAATTATCAGAACATTCTGAAGAAGAATTTTCCATATTTTTTAGTAAAACTGTTTCAAAAGTTTCTGCAAGAAAAAGAACAGAATTTATTCATTCACCCCAATTTTTACCTATATGGGAAAGCTTTATAGCTTTAGGATGTTCTAAATTAAATCCTTTCGGAAAGAAAAATTATGAAATAATAAATATTCCTAATTTCGATTAATATTTACCATTTCAAATTAATTAAACCATAAAAATAATGAATAGAACTATACCGACGGTAACTAAAAATCTTTTAATTTTAAATACTATATTCTTTATTGCTACCTATCTTTTATCTACTCAAGGAATAGACTTAACCGTACTATTCGGAGCTTATTTTCCATTATCACCTAATTTTCATTGGTATCAGATAATCTCCCATATGTTTATGCATGGAGGTTTTACACATTTTTTCTTTAATATGTTTTCGTTGTGGATGTTTGGTTCTGCTGTGGAACAATCGTTGGGTGCAAGAAAATATTTAATTCTGTATTTTGCATGTGGATTAGGAGCCTTTGCTTTGTTTAATATTGTTAATTATTTTGAATTTAAAAAAGTTTATGATTCTTTAGTTTCTGCTGATATCCCTCTGAATGAAATTGGAAATTATGCAAAATTAAGCTATAAAATAGTCAATAATAATATTCAGCAAAATGGAAGTGCATGGTTAAACACGCTACCACACAATACAGATTTCAATATAGCAAGTCAGCTTTATATAGACATGGTTACTCCAATGGTAGGCGCCAGTGGTGCTATATATGGAATTTTAGTTGCTTTTGGAGTTATGTTTCCAAACTCTGTGCTTATGATGATATTTCCTCCAATTCCGATGAAAGCAAAATATTTTATACCAATCATGGTTTTATTTGAGCTGTATTTAGGGATACAACAATCTCAAGGAGATAATGTAGCGCATTTCGCACATTTGGGTGGAGCGGTTTTTGGATACTTTATGACTCGCCATTGGATAAAAAACAGATATCGTTGGAATTAAACAGAACCTATGTATAAATATAAACAGATATTAAAATTAATAGATTATTATAAAAACGGAAGTGAAGGAGTTAAAATTATTTACATATCAATTGTATTTTCTTTTCTATATTGGCTAATAGATTTAATTTCAGTTAAGATATTCAATGTATCAATTTCCTACCTATTTTTATTGTCTGCCCATACGATTATACCTTATATATGGACTTTAATAACTTTTCCGTTTATTTATTATGATATTGTAGAGTTATTATTTGCTGCAATAATAATTTATTTTTCTGAAAAAAATTTTAGAATATATTTTAATGCTCATAGTTTTGTGAAATTTTTTGTTTGGGGAAATATAGTAGGAAGTATAACATTTTTATTATTTAGCTTGTTATTCGATCAAACTTACTATTTTTTACAAGGAGCTATGTTAGGAGTATATAGCTGTTTATTCGCTATAATATCATATAATCCGAAAATGCAAATCTCTCTTTTTCCTTTACCTTTTCAAATACCTCTTTATGGTTTGGGAATAATAGTAATATTCCTTGATTTTATTAACCTTTTAACTCATAATAATATAATCGGAATATTTGTGTCAAGGTTAGCTGCTGCAGCTTTTGGATTTTATTATATGAAATTTTTTCAAAAAGGTAATGATTTTCTCATATATCCTATTCCGGATTTTAGTTCTTTTAAAAAGAAAATTAAAGAATTTTTCAATAAAAGAGTTAAGTCTAAATTTAGAATTGAAAAAAACGAACAAGAATTTAAAAAATCATCTTATTCCAGACCTTTGTCCGATGAAGAATTTAACATAAAAAAAATTGAAAAACAAAAGCAAATAGATTTTATATTAGATAAAATATCTAAAAGTGGATATAATAGTTTAACGAAGCTGGAAAAGGAATTTCTATTCAATTCTTCGAAATGAAAAAAAAATTTAATGATATTAAGTAAGACTAAAATAGTAAGTAATATCCTTCTTGTAATGCATTGCATTATAGCTCTGTTATTATGTTTAGTATTCTTAAATAAATTTGTTGAGCCCAAAACTTTTCCATATTTCGAGCTGATAGCTCTATTATATCCTATATTACTTGCTGTTCACCTTATATTTACTGTGGTATGGTTACTAAAAAGGGAAATTGTTTTTGTGCCATTTTTCATCTTTACATTATTTCTATTATTTCCCTTAAAAAAATATATTCATTTTGAAAATAATTTTAAACGGGAAATTAGTTCCAAAGATCTCAAGATAATGACTTATAACGTAAAATATGCAAACAATAACAAAGATCTGTATGCATTAGAAAATTATATCCTAAAAGAAAATATAGATATTGCATTTTTTCATGAAATTTATACAAGGCAGTGGAGATCAAAGGAGAATTTTTTAGCGGATAGATATAATGCGACTTTTGATCTGATAGGAATATCATCAAAATTTCCCATCATAAATAAGCAGAAAATTATTCTGCCCGGAAACGCATTTGCTTGTATGGTAGATGTACAAAAAGAACAAGATATAATAAGATGCATTAGCATATATTTAGAACCCATGTATCTCAATAAAAATATTTTTAAAGCTCATAAACTACAAGAAGCTAAAAATAACTATGAAATGTTGATGGATAAATTAACGACAGGATTTAAAAAACATGAAGTGCAAGTAGATTTATTGGCAAAATACATAAAAGATTCACCTTATCCGGTAATTGTATGTGGAGATTTGAATTCAGTACCTTTATCCTATGAATATTTTACAATAAAAAAAGATTTGAATGATGTTTTTGAAGAATGTGGAAAAGGATTCGGATGGACATTTTATGATTATTATTACCCAATAAGAATAGATTATATTTTTGCAAGTGAAAGCTTTAAATCTAAACGTTGTTACGTAGATAAAACAGTTAACTATTCTGATCATTATCCAGTTCTTGCAATTCTTCAGTTGGGGAATTAGCTAAGACCCTGGATTATTTTCATTAAATTAACAGTATATAAAAAAAATTAACCTAAAAAAAATATAACTTTGTACATGAGTAGTAAATTAAAATAACTAATTGTGCAGCAGAATGATTCTAAGAAATCTAAACTTACTTTTATAGGTTTAGTAGTTACCATCGGAATTGTATTTGGAGATATAGGGACTTCGCCATTATATGTAATGAGAGCTATAGTTGCCGCTAATCATACCGATCATATATCTGAAGATTTTATCATAGGGGCCTTGTCTTGTATAATATGGACTCTAACCTTGCAAACCACTCTTAAATATGTAGTAATTGCCTTAAGAGCAGATAATAACGGTGAAGGGGGGATATTAGCATTGTATTCGTTAGTCAAAAAGATGAAAAATAAATGGTTGTATATCATAGCAATCTTAGGAGCTGCAACTTTAGTTTCGGACGGAGTTATTACCCCATCGATGACAATCATGACTGCAGTGGAAGGGCTTAAAAACTATAATCCTAACACTGAAGTTATACCTATAACCATTTTTATACTTATAGTTCTTTTTGTGGTTCAACAATTTGGAACACAATCTATAGGTAAATTTTATGGACCAATAATGACATTGTGGTTTATAATGTTATTAATATTAGGAAGTATTCATTTTATACCTAATTTATATGTAATAAAAGCTATAAATCCTTATTATGCTGTTAAACTGATGCTTATTGTAAGTGACAGTGCACAGACCGCATTAGAAGCAAAGCATATGATATTACTTATTATGGGGGCTGTTTTTTTATGTACAACAGGAGCAGAAGCATTATATTCTGACTTAGGGCATTGTGGAATTAAAAACATTAGAATCAGTTGGATCTTCGTAAAAATTTGTTTAATAATCAATTATCTTGGACAGGGAGCATGGATTTTATCACATCCACAGGAGGCTGCAAGTGGGGGGAATCCATTTTTTAAAATGATGCCTGACAACTTTGTCATCATTGGAGTCGTTATGGCAACCTTAGCGGCAATCATAGCTAGTCAGGCATTAATTACAGGTTCTTATACCATATTTAGTGAGGCAATGTCTTTAAATTTTTGGCCAAGACAAAAAATTGAATATCCTACTCATGAAAAAGGTCAAATGTATGTTCCGGCAATAAACTGGGGTTTATTAACATCCTGCATTTTTATCGTTCTCTATTTTAAAGAATCCTCAAAAATGGAGGCCGCTTATGGGCTAGCTATAACCATAACCATGCTAATGACCACTATTTTGCTTCTCTTTTATCTTTACAGTAAAAAAGTTAATGTTTTTTTCATACTAATCTTTGCAATAATATATTTCATTATAGAAGGAGGATTTTTTTATGCTAATGTATTGAAATTCGAAGAGGGAGGCTGGATTACCATGATGTTAGCAGGTATGATAGCATTTAGTATGTACATATGGTATAACGGTCGAAAACTTAAAAATAAATATGTACAATATGTAAATATTAAACCCTATTTACCTATTATACAAGATATGAAAACAGATAACCATATCTCGAAGTATTCCACCAATTTGGTTTATATCAGTAGAGCAGGTAAAGCTGAGGAAATAGAAGCAAAAATAGTATTTTCAATTATAAACAAAAATCCTAAGCGAGCAGATTATTATTGGTTTCTTAGAGTTGAAAACGATACGAACCCCTATACTTTCGAATATGATGTATTAGAACTAATACCCAATACTTTATATAAAATTAATTTCAAGCTTGGATTTAAAGTTGTTCCTTTAATAAATATTTATTTTAGCCAGGTTCTTGAAGATTTAAAAATTTCGGGAAAAATAGATTTATCCAGTAATTATCCTTCTTTAAAAAAATACGATATTCCGGCAGATTTTAAGTATATTCTTATTGATAGAGTCTTTAATCAAGAATATTTGTTTTCATTAAAAGAAAGATTTATCTTAAGATTTTATAATATGGTCAAACATATTGGAATATCCGATACTGCTGCATTAGGACTTGATACCTATAATGTTGAAATAGAAGAAGTTCCTATGCTTACTGACGTTATATATAAAAGTAGAATAAAAAGAGCGAAAATTTATAAATAAATAATACTTAATTAATGACATATGGGTAAAAATAAAATAATAGTATCAGGAGGACTAGGATTTATAGGCTCTCATACGGTAGTTGAATTAATACAATCAGGATTTGATCCGATCATTATAGATGATTTAAGTAATTCGGAATTATTTATATTAGATAGAATTAAAGAAATCACGGGGATCAAACCTAAATTCTATCCATATGATTTATGTGATTATAAGAAATTAGAATCTGTTTTTTCGGAAAATAAAAATGTTTCAGCATGTATTCATTTTGCAGCAAAAAAAGCTGTAGGAGAATCTATGGAAATTCCTCTTACCTATTATAGAACGAATTTAGTCTCTCTAATGAATATTTTGGAGATTATGAAAAATTTCAAAGTAGGAAAATTTGTTTTTTCATCTTCAGCTACTGTTTACGGACAGCCGATAGAATTGCCAGTAACCGAGGAATCTCCCACACAAAAAGCTTTATCTTCTTATGGAAGTACTAAACAAATGGCAGAAGACATCTTAGAGAAAGTTTCAGCTACAAAATGGTTGCAGGTATTATCTTTAAGATATTTTAATCCGGTAGGTGCTCATCCATCCTCATTAATAGGAGAGTTGCCGAGAGGAATTCCCAGTAATTTGATGCCTTTCGTAACACAAACAGCTATAGGGATTAGAAAAGAATTAACAGTTTACGGTAATAATTATAATACCGCTGATGGTACTTGTATAAGAGACTATATTCATGTTGTTGATTTAGCCAAGGCACATGTGAATGCTTGCGAATATCTTCTTGCAGGAAAAAATATATCATCCTTTGAAACATTCAACATAGGAACAGGAGTTGGAAATTCTGTATTAGAGATAATTCAGACTTTTGAAAAAGTTAATGAAATTAAAGTCCCTTATACTATTGGAGAAAGGAGAAAAGGAGATGTTGAAAGCATCTATGCTAATTGTGATAAAGCTAATCGGATTTTAAGATGGAAAGCTCAATACACAGTAGAAGAAATGGTTAAAGATGCATGGAATTGGGAGAAAACATATAGAAAATAAACTAAAATATACCTAAGTTATGGAGTCAAAAAAAATATTCGAATTAATCGAAAAGGAAAAACAAAGACAAACTAAAGGATTAGAACTAATAGCTTCAGAAAATTTTGTAAGTGATGAGGTGATGAAAGCTGCCGGTTCTGTATTAACTAATAAGTATGCGGAGGGATATCCCGGAAGACGTTATTATGGAGGATGTGAAATTATAGATCAAATAGAAGAAATTGCTATAGAAAGTGCCAAAAAATTATTTGGGGCAGCTTATGTCAATGTACAGCCACATTCAGGGGCACAAGCAAATGCAGCAGTATTTCTTGCTTGTTTAAAGCCTGGTGATAAAGTAATGGGATTAGATCTCGCACATGGAGGGCATCTTACCCATGGCTCTCCCGTTAATTTTTCAGGATTAAATTACGATCCGGTTTTTTATAAAGTAAATAAAGAAGATGGAAGGATAAACTATGAAGATATGATGGCTACAGCAAGGAGAGAAAAGCCAAAAATGATTATAGTAGGGGCTTCTGCATATTCAAGAGATTTTAATTATAAGAAATTTAGGGAAGTTGCAGATGAGATTGGTGCGATTTTAATGGCTGATATCTCTCATCCGGCAGGATTAATAGCGAAAGGAATATTAAGTGATCCATTACCCTATTGTCATATAGTCACTACAACTACTCACAAAACTCTTCGAGGTACAAGAGGAGGAATGATTATGCTGGGGAAAGATTTCGAAAATCCATTTGGATATAAAACACCAAAAGGAGAAATAAAAATGATGTCACAAGTATTTGATGGAGCAGTATTTCCTGGTACGCAAGGAGGTCCTTTAGAACACATAATTGCTGCAAAGGCAATTACATTTATCGAGGCGCTTAGTGATGAGTTTCTTGTATATGCTCATCAAGTAGTGAAAAATGCACAAGTTTTATCAAAATCATTGATTGAAAGGGGTTTTGAAATTATATCAGGAGGTACAGATAATCATTTAATGTTAATTGATTTACATAATAAAAATATTACGGGTAAAGTAGCTGAAAAAGTTTTAGAAAAGGCAGCTATAACTTGTAATAAAAATATGATTCCTTATGATGACAGAAGTCCTTTCATCACCTCAGGAATTAGATTTGGAACTGCAGCTGTTACCACCAGAGGGCTTAAAGAAAACGATATGATAAAAATTGCTGATTTTGTTAATGAAGTTATTGATAATCCTGAAAATGATAAGGTTTTAAATAAGGTAAGAGAAGAAGTGAATTCTCTTATGGATTCAAGACCTTTATTTAATTGGTAATTTAAAAATCGAAATCTGGTAATTATTAAGACAATTGAAAATATGGAAGCTAAATAAATTATATTACTCGTGAATTTGAATTAATTTCCATATTTATTATAATAGATATTATTTATAATTATATTTATTTTTATTTTATATTGATATATTGACATGAAAAATGGTTTTTGCAAAAATGTTATTTTTTTTGTATTTTTCGCATTTTAAAATATTAAAAAAATGAAAGTCACTAGGCTATTTGACATTCTATATTATCAATTACGAAATAGACCGATTGATGTCTCAATTGCAACTAAAAAAGATGGTAGTTGGAAGAAAATTTCCACACAATCGCTAATAGATCAGGTAAACCAGGTAAGTAGAGGTCTTTTAAATTATGGGATAAATCCTCAGGATAGAATAGCTTTAATTACTTCAGTAAATAGATCTGAATGGTTAATAATGGATTTTGCAATACAGCAAATTGGAGCAGTAAGTGTTCCTATCTATCCTACGATGAGTGATGATGATTTGACGTTCATTTTAAACAACAGTGAGTCCAAATTTTGTCTTGTATCGGATAAGAAAATATATGATAAAGTACATAATATAAAAGATCAATGCCCAAATATAACTAGCCTATTTACTTTTGATGAGATAGAAGGCGCATTAAACTGGAATAAAATTAAAAAGAAGGGAGAAGAAATCTCCAACCAGCAAGAAGTTGAAAATTTAAAAAATTCTATCGAACCCGATAGATGGGTGACATTGATTTATACATCAGGAACTACAGGAAGACCTAAAGGTGTAATGCTGTCACATAAAAATATATTAACTAATGTACTAGATTGTCACGTTAGGTTTGTGATGGAGAATGATGAAAAATTTAGAATTTTAAGCATCCTCCCTATCTGCCATATTTTAGAAAGAATGGTTGATTATGTTTTTATGTATAAGTCTTATGGGATATACTTTGCAGAGGGTATGGATAAATTAGCATCCAATTTTCAAGAAGTCAAACCAGATGTAATATTGGTAGTTCCTAGAATAGTAGAAAAATTATACGCATCGATTTATAATAAAGGAACTTCAGGAGGATGGTTAAAGAAGCAGATATTTTTATGGGCACTTAGTGTAGCTAAAAAATTTGAGCCTTTCAAACCAGCGAGCCTTTCCCATAAAATAGCAGATTTTTTAGTATTTAAAAAGTGGAGAGAAGCAGTAGGAAATAATTTGCAATTAATTATATGCGGAAGTGCTGCCTTATCTGAGAATTTATGCAGAATTTTTAATGCTGCCGGATTAAAAATTTCCGAGGGATATGGAATGACGGAAACCTCTCCGGTTATAACTGTAAACGGAAGAACGAAAGATTTATTCTGTTTAGGCACAGTAGGTCCCTTATTAAATAGCTGTAAAGTGAAAATTGCTGAGGACGGAGAAATATTAACGAAAGGTTCTAATGTGTTTTTAGGTTATTATAAAGACGAAGAAAAAACAAGAGAGATTTATACTGATGACGGATGGTTGAAAACCGGAGATATTGGCTACATAAAAGACGGATTTTTAAAAATTACGGATAGAAAAAAAGAAATATTTAAGACTTCAGGAGGAAAATATATCATACCTCAGATAACCGAAAATAACCTAAAACAATCTAGATTTATAGGAGAGGCAATGGTTGTAGGTGATGGTGAAAAAATGCCATGCGCGCTAATACAACCTGATTTTGAATTTATTCTTAAATATATTAAGTATAAAAATCTACATATGAATACTACGATTTCTCCTGAAGAAATTGTAAAAAATAAGGTTATTAGAGAGAGAATAATGCAGGATGTTGAAAAAGTAAACAAATTATTAGGTAAATGGGAACAAATTAAAAAGATTGAGCTTACTCCAACGGTTTGGTCTGTGGAAAGTGGTGAATTAACCCCTACATTGAAATTAAAAAGAAAATATATTAAAGAAAAATATATCAATCTATATAATAAGCTATATGACAGATAAATTTATACTCTTATTAAGCTATTTTGTCATAATTTTTATTTGGCTTTAGTTTTGCTTTTATGGAATTATTATGAAAAACAATGACAATATAAAAATATTTGCAAATAAAAGTGAAAATCCTGACGATTTTTATATAAGATTTAAGGAGCAATTAGATACAGAGCATCATTTCCCCGGAAATTATATGTTTAAATTTATTATTCTGACAGAAAGCAAAAAAATAGCTCAATTGCATAAAATTTTTGACCATAGTGGAGCTTCTTTTTCTATCAAAGAAAGTAAAAATAGAAAATATACTAGTATTACTGTAAATATATATGCCGTTGACGCTCACTCAGTTGTAGAATATTATAAAGAAGCTAGTACTCTAGAAGGAATAGTTATGTTGTAAATTAGTAATGTAAAAATTATAACTCAAATCATCAGAAAAACTTTTCTGATGATTTTTATTTTTCAAGAAGCTATAACCAATTAAATTTGGTTTTACTCTTAAATTTAATAATCTTTCTATTACTAAAAATAGATATTCAATAAATGGTTAATGAATGCTCATATACATAATTAGATAGTGAAATGTATAAAAATTACAAAACTAATTACATTATATTATATAATACATATATTGAAAACTAAAAAATATTTCACAAATAATGTTTACATTTTGAAAATATTTTATGGATAAGAAATTGATCTTGAATAGAATAAAAGAATATAATAATTTCAAAACAGATAAGGAATTAGCAGATTTTCTC
>NZ_JAMBJZ010000061.1:0-13134 GCF_025291155.1 Apibacter sp. | reverse complement strand
ATCAGAATCAAAAATTTATGAAGATGATGACCCTTTATCAATTAAACTACAAAAACAACGCTTCACTGAATTAGCATCAGCACTTTATTCATTAAAAGAGAGTTGTTCTATTCAGGTTATTTTAGTTGATGATGATGAAAATATTTTAGAAAAATATTTACCAAATGACTTGAAGCATCGGCTTACTAAAAAAGATTAAAAAACCATGATAGTCAGAATAGAACTCAATCAACTAGAAAATCGTAGTGGAATTATCCATTAATCTTTAACAATTTTTTCAGCGATATAAGTACAAACATCATTTAATTGGTCGAAAACCTTCTCAAAATCTTCAATATTGCCATAATAAGGGTCAGGAACGCTTTTTTTTTCTGTATTGGGTGATTCAGACATAATCAATCTAACCTTTTTCTTATCTGCTTCTTTCTTTGCTTTAAAAATCAAATCACTGTAATTAGCATGATCCATAGCATAAATAATATCAAATTTATCAAAATCAGAAGTTACGAATTGCCTACTTTTTAATTGAGAAATATTGATATTGTTTTTTTTGCAAATTTCAATGGCTCGTTTGTCAGGTTTTTCATTAACATGATAATCGGCAATTCCTGCACTATCAATAATATAGTTATCCGGAAGCTTTGATCGTAGAATTCCCTCTGCCATTGGAGAACGACAAATATTTCCTAAACATACCATTAAAATTTTCATATCTAAGATGTCAATTTTTTATTTAATTCGTCAACATAGGATTTGAATAACTTATTAGTTTCAAATAAATTGTCAACAGTTTTACAGGCATGTAGTACAGTAGCATGATCTCTCTTTCCTATTTGAAATCCGATTGAAGAAAGAGACGCATTGGTATATTTCTTGGCAAAATACATGGCTAACTGTCTTGCCTGTACAATATCCCTTTTTCTAGTTTTAGACTGTAATGCATCTATAGATACTTTAAAATAGTCACAAACTAGATTTTGAATATATTCAATTGTAATATCTTTTTTCGAATTGGTAATAAGGTTTGATAGTGTCTTTTCAACAAGTTCTAATGTTATTTCCTTCTTATTAAAAGTAGCCTGAGCAATAATTGAATTTAAAGATCCCTCAAGCTCTCTTATATGAGTTTTTATATTTTTAGCAATATATTCTAATACTTCTTCAGAAAGCTCAATCCCATCAAATTCCATTTTTTGCTGAAGAATTGCAAGTCTTGTAGTATAATCAGGAATTTGAATTTCAGTGGAAAGTCCCCATTTAAAACGTGAAATTAACCGTTGTTCGACATCTTGAATATCAACAGGGGATTTGTCAGAAGTTAAAATAATTTGTTTTCCGTTTTGATGAAGGTGATTGAAAATATGGAAAAAAACTTCTTGTGTACCTTTTTTCCCAGAAATAAAATGAATGTCATCAACTATTAGAACGTCAATCATTTGATAGAAGTGCATAAAATCATTTCTATTATTTGACTTAGTAGCCTCTTGGAATTGCTGACAAAATTTTTCCATTGAAACATACAAAACTGTTTTTTCAGATTGTATTTTCTTTACCTCTAAGCCAATAGCATGGGCCAAATGAGTTTTACCTAATCCAACACTGCTATAAATAAATAATGGATTGAAAGAAGTTCCACCAGGTCTTTTTGCAATTTGTTTTCCTGCTGATCGAGCCAGACGGTTAGAATCTCCCTCAATAAAATTCTCGAAAGTATAATTAGTATTGAGTTGGCTATCAATTTTTACTTTTTGTAACCCGGGAACTGCAAATGGACTTATAGATCCTCTTTCAATAAATAGAGGAGCTTCAACTTCCTGAAGCTTGATTTGTGCTTTTTGCGAACTTGGTATATTTACTGTAAAAGAAGCATCTGTTTGTTGGTTCTTTTCCATCATAATGGAATAAACCAATTTTGCATCTTTTCCAAGATTTTTAGTTAAAGCACTTTTGATTATTTTAATATAATTTTCTTCAAGATATTCGTAATAAAATTTACTAGGTACTTGAATTGTTAAAATTTTATCTTGAAGCTTTACGGCTTTTATCGGTTGAAACCATGTGAAATAAGATTTCTCAGAGATATTATCTTTGATATACTGTAGACAAGCTTCCCATATTGAAATCGCCGTTTTTATCATCTTAATTATGGTAAATATATGTTGAAATATTCAACAGTTTTTTAGATCACAAAATTGTTAATTTATTTTAGAAAAAAAAAGAGTATTTGCTGTTGTATTTTAAGAAATTTATTAGTAAGTAAATAAATATAAGTTTTATCTTATTTATATAAAGGCTAATTTTGGGCGTAATGTAAGTGAAAGTAATATAAAAAACAAAGGTGAACTAATTAATTGCAATATTTTAGGAAATAGAATGCTAAGATTTATTTACAAATTTCAATTAATTTTTATATGGAGTAAATTAATAAAAATAGTCTCTAACAATCAATATAAATGCTTCTATATAAAATAATGAAATTTGACCATTTTTCATGTCAGGATATAAATTTTTTTTAAAAAATAAAAGGTTTGTTTAAATAAGTAAAATATTCATATGAAAAAATGAATCAAGCTTAATGTTAATAATATTTTTTAAAATTAATATAAAAGAATTGTAATGATTTAAAAATTTAGCCTATGGTATCATATTTATAGAAACAAAATGTTGAGCAATATGAGAATCGAATTTTTCAAAAAATAAATTCTTTTTCTTCATAGGTATTTCAATGCATAGATTACACTTTTCATAAAAATTAGAATTTAAAATATCAATATTTAATTTTTTTAATAGCATCATTACGGAAGATTGATGGGTATAATCAAAAGTTAGTTCATATTTTTCGCTAAGTTCTCTTATAATAATCTTTGCTGATTCTATGGTATGTTGGGCGCTTTCCTTATAAGCTTTAATTAGTCCGCCTACGCCAAGTTTTGTTCCGCCAAAATATCGTACGACAATTAAAATTACATTAGTAAGTTCCGAAGAAAGTAATTGATTATAAATGGGTAATCCTGCTGTTCCGGATGGTTCTCCATCATCATTTGCCCTATAAAGTTCTCCTGAAATTCCAAGACGATACGCATAACAATAATGAGTAGCATTGGGGTAAAGTTCTTGGCTATATTGTAAATAGTTTTTTATTTCTTGTTCATTACTTACATTAAATAAAAGACCATAAAATTTGCTTCCCTTTATTTTTAAAAGTGCATCAGTTATTTCAGAATCTATAGTTTTATAAATAAATTTATCAGACATACATAAATTTAAAATAAAGTAGATTTCGTGCTTACAATATGGAGGATATATTTCTTATGTATGAGATAAGATTATTTCCTATATATTCCTGTTCAGTGATTTCACCAAAGAGATTGGGAGATTTAGTGCCATTTTTGACGATAATTTGAGAAGATATAATAATTGCCTCATCCCATAATTCCGAATCAATAAAATGCTGTAAAGTTTGTCTACCTCCTTCTACTATAATTGATTGAATATTTTTATCATATAGAATTTTCATTATCTGTGGAAGAATGTCCGTATCAAAATTTATCTTAAAATAATTTATTCCTTCTTCTGAACTCGTCATTTTTTTATTAAAAACATAAGTGACGACATCCTGATTAAATATATTAAAAGAGGAGGGGGTTTCTAAATCTTTATCTATGAGTAATCTAATCGGATTTTTGCCGTAAATAGTTCTTGTTGTTAAACTGGGGTTATCTATTAATGCAGTATTTTTACCGACTAAAATTGATTGTTCTTGGGATCTTAATAAATGAGTTTTCTGTATTGAAAATGGGTTACTGATCCAGAAGGGGTGTTTTCTTTCCACTCCATTATCCATTTTTTTATTTAATGTTTCGGCCCATTTTAAGATAATGTAAGGTCGTTTTTTTGTATGATATGTTAAAAATCTCTTATTTAGTTCTTTACATTCTTTTTCTAAAATGCCGATAATAACCTCGGCTCCAGAATTTTTAATCAATTCAACTCCTTTTCCATTCACCTTACCGGTGGGGTCTAAAGTACCTATAACAACTTTTTTAAACTCTAATTCAATAATTTTTAATGCACAGGGAGGAGTTTTACCATGATGGGAACAAGGCTCCAAAGAAACATATAGTGTACTTTCTTTTAATAAACTTTGATCGTTTACAGAAGAAATAGCATTGATTTCTGCATGAGCTTCACCGGATCTCTTATGCCAACCTTCGCCAATAATTTTGTGATCATAAACAATTACAGCACCTACTAAAGGATTAGGATAGGTGGTTCCTAATCCATTTTTAGCTAGTTCTATACAACGATGCATGTAGATCTCATCCACATTTTTAGTCATAAATTTATATAACAAAAGATAATAATCCTAATTTGCACTGTCCTCTTCGTTTGATTCATCGTCAGACAAATTCAGATTAACAAGCTTAGAATATGTTTGCTTTAATTCTTCGAGTTTTGCTTTTTTTGCTTCAATATTATTTAAAGTATTTTGTAAAATAGGGTTATCTTGTTTCGCATTTGAAAAAAACGATAAATTATTTTCAAGTTGCACAATTTCATGTCCAAGATCTTGTATTTGCTTTCTCATCTTTCTAAGATCTTCATCCAGCTTTTTATCGTCTTTAGATTGTTTGTAATTTTCAACCTTAATATTTAACTGAATTTCATCAACAACATTTTTATCTATATCAAACTTTTTGATAATATTTTTTATCGCTTGATTAAATTCTTTGTTAATACTCATTTCTTCTCTTGGGACTTTTCCAATAGAGTTCCATTGAATGCTATATTCATTGATTTTAGCTAGCGCCTCTTCTTTATTGTTCGCAGTAAATGAAGATATTTCTGACAAAAGGTTTTGTTTTCTTTTCAAATTTTCGGTCCATTCTTCATTTACTTTGTTATTTCTTTGTTTATATCTATTAAAGAAGTAATTACAATTTTCTCTAAACTCATCCCATAGCTTATCAGAATATTTTCTTGGAACATGACCAATGTTTTTCCATTCGTTCTGAATCTTTTTATAAAGATTTAAGATCACATCCCAGTCTTCGCTATCTTTATTTGCTTTGGCAATCTCCAATAAATCGTTTTTCTTTTTAAGATTCTCTTGTTGTACCCTTTTTAAGTCTTTATAGAAAGTATTTTTTTTACCGTTTATTTCATGAAGAAGATTTTTGAATTTGCTCCATGTATCGCCACTTACTTCTTTCGGAATTCTACCTGTTGTAAAAAAAGCTTCTCGTAATTCTTCAATTTTTTTGACATTATTCTGCCAGAAAGAATGATCCGGATTTTCTACTGTTGCTATTGATTCAAGCTGAGAAATGATAGTTTGCTTTTTTTCTAAATTAGCTTGTTGTTCTTCTTTTATTTTTTCGAATAGTTCAGATTTTCTTTCATGAATTTTTTGAGTAATGGTTTTAAATTCTTGCCAAGTACTTTCTCTAAATTCTTCAGCTACTGGTTCTGCTTGTTCTTTCCAAAGTTTATGTAAATATTGCAGTTCGTTTAATGCTTTTTGTACACTTGGTTCAGTAATTAGTTCATTAGCTCTGCTTATTATAGCTTTTCTTTGTTCCAAGTTATGAGCATAATCTAACTCTTCAAGCTCTTTATTTAATTTAATAAACTCATGCGCATTATCCAAGTGATGAAAATATGTTCTGAATACATCTCCAGCTTTTGATTTTGGAATTTTACCTGCATTATGCCATTTTTCTTTTATATCTCTGAACTTTTTAAAGAAAGAACTTATGGATTCCATGGGAGTCGTATAAAGCTCTTTTAATTCTTCAATAATTTGAAGTCTTTTAGTAAGATTGTTTTGTTCGTTTTTTTCTTGCTCTTTATAATATGAGTTAAGTTTTGCTCTGTAATCATGATATACGGAATTAAATTTGTTTTTTAAAAATAGATCCGGTTGATAACTTAACTCATCGCCCCCTTCTTCAAGAAACTTTTCCTTTCTTGCAACCTCATGCTCATCAAATTTTTTCGTAAATATATCTCTTATTGAGTTTATATTTTCTCCAATTAAATAAACAGGGTATTTAGTAAGGAGGTGTTTAACTTCATCAATAAGTTTGTCTAATGAAAAAGACTCATAATCTTTTTCCGGGATCGTTGTTTCTTCAACGGAATGATCCGCCTTATTGTTTTCAGAATTAAGCTCATCAATAGAATCTTCCTTAGCAGAGTCTTGATGATAGGATGATTCTACATCATTTTGTAATGATTCTACATTTTTTTCATTTCCTTCTGCATGATGCAGGTTATCCGATTCAGTGCCCATATTATTGATATTTTTCCAAACAAAAATATAAAAAATATTGCATATGTGCTATATAAGTAATAATAAAATGTAAATGATTTAAATAATTAAAAGAAAATTAATTTTTATATTATAAGATAAATTAGTTATAAAAACCTAAGAGTAGTTTAATAAATAAAATAGTAAAAAAATAAAATTTAAAATTCATTAAATATATGTTAAATTAGCTAATATATGTTCAATCCTAGCCTCAATTAAAATATAATTTTTTAAAAATTTGTTTTTAAAGGATCTAAGGTTTTATATAACTGTTATAAAACGAGAAATATTAATACTTATATGGAGTGATTATTGAAAAAATAGTAGTAAAAAACTAATTCTAGGTCTAATTTTTATAAGAGTTGGAAAAATTATAAAGTATTAAATCCATTCAAAATCGAATATTTCAGAAAAATTTTTTTTAATAAGTTTTTTTACTTCATAAGGATCCACATTCCTTTCTAACTCTTTTTCTAAGGATGTGACTGATTTGTCTTTAATTCCGCAAGGAATTATGTAATCAAAATACGAAAGGTTAGGAGAGAGATTCAATGCAAAACCATGCATAGTAACCCATTGGCTTGCTTTTAAGCCAATTGCACAAATTTTCCTAGCAAAAGGTTTATCTGCATCAATCCAAACTCCTGTTTCACCAGTTGATCTTTCCCCTTTTATTCCATAATGATTTATAGTTTTAATGATTACTTCTTCCAACTTCCGCATATACATATGTATATCGTTAAAAAAATTATCAAGGTCTAAAATAGGATAACCTACAATTTGTCCTGGACCATGATACGTAATATCACCCCCTCGGTTAGTTTTAATGAACTGAGCATCAATTTCTTGGAGTTTAGAATTAGTGATTAAAAGATTTTGAAAATTACCGTTTTTTCCTAAAGTAAATATATGAGGATGGGAGACGCTTAAAAAATAATTAGGCGTAAGTAGTGATTTACTATTACTAAGTTTTTTATTATTTAGCTTAATTGAAATAATGTGTTCTAATAATTTTTCTTGTAATTTCCAGGTTTTAAGATAGTCAGCTTGATGCAAATCTTTATATATGACTTTTTTATTTTGAATTTTGTACATTCGGCAAATTTAATTTTATAAATATAAATAAATATATAGGAAAAGAAAGTCAGACTTATTAATAAACTAATATAAGCTAAGTCGAGACGAAGAAAGTAAGTGAAAAATATTATAAAATGTTATAACATGTAAAACCCTTTCAATAGAAACTATGAAAGGGTTCATTAACACTAAAAAACTTTATTAAAGAACAACTAATTATTGATGCAAATATACATCTTTTTTCTTAAAAACAAAAATAAATTACAGATTTAGGTAAAAATTGTTAATAAAATCTTTAAACTTGATATTATTATGTTAAGGATAAAATTTGAGATAAATAATTTTTTCTTTAACTTTTCTTAATAAACTTAGCATATATTAATTTTTTTTAAATATAAATCATTTAAAATGCTTTTTTATTAATAGTGTAAAATGAAATTTTTAAATTATTTTTGTTCAATAATTTAATGATGCAAATAAATATAATTATATGAGCTTAGAAATTAATGATCAAACCTTCAAAGAAGAAGTATTAAGCTCCAAGGAACCTGTTTTAGTGGATTTTTGGGCAGAATGGTGTGGGCCATGTAGAAGTTTAAAACCAATTGTGGATGAATTATCTGAAGAATTTAAGGGTAAAGTAAAAGTGGCTAAAATTGATATTGATGCAAATCAGGAAATTTCAGTAGAATATGGAATCAGAAATATTCCAACGCTTTTATTCTTTAAAAATGGACAAGTTGTAGATAAAGTTGTGGGGGTTCAACCTAAAGAACAACTTGCAGAAAAAATGAATGCATTATTGGATTAAGACAATTAGTAAAAATTAAAAAAAATAAAAATATCCTGAATTTATTCAGGATATTTTTATTTATAATAAAATATAATATTTATTCTAAATTAGGAATTGATTTTCCTCATTCGTAAGCTTTTAGGAGTTATTTCAAGATATTCATCATCTTTAATATATTCCATAGCTTCTTCTAATGAGAATTCAACTTTTGGGAAAATTTTGGCTGCTTGGTCAGAACCGGAGGCTCTCACATTAGTCAATTTCTTTCCTTTAATTAGATTTACCTCTAAATCGTTATCTCGGCTATGCTCACCTACTACCTGACCTTTATATATCTGATCTCCGGGTTCTACAAAAAATTTGCCTCTATCTTGTAGTCTATCAATTGCATAAGCCAAAGCTTGACCCGTTTCAGATGAAACCATTGATCCGTTTTGTCTTTGTGGAATTATGTCCTTAACCGGTTCGAAATCTTTAAATCTATGATTGATGATAGCTTCTCCGGAAGTTGCTGTTAGTAATAGATTTCGCAATCCGATAAGTCCACGAGAAGATATATCGAATTCTAAATGTTGCAAGTCTCCTTTAGGCTCCATCACTTTTAATTCTCCTTTTCGTTGAGTAACTAGTTCAATTGCTTTACCTGCTACTGCATCCGGAACATCAATTACCAAATGTTCATAAGGTTCATGTTTTACTCCGTCTATTTCTTTAATAGTAACTTTAGGTCTTCCTACTTGCAATTCATATCCTTCACGTCTCATAGTTTCAATGAGGACTGATAAATGTAAAATTCCTCGTCCAAATACATTAAATTTATCTTCAGAATCTGTTTCTTCAACTCGTAAAGCTAAATTAATTTCAGTTTCTTTCATAAGGCGATCCCTTAAATGGCGCGAAGTAACATATTTACCCTCTTTCCCAAAAAAAGGAGATGTATTTATGGTAAATAACATACTCATAGTTGGCTCATCTACCGCAATACGAGGGAGTGCTTCTGGTTCATTTAAATCTGCAATGGTATCTCCGATTTCAAAATTATCAATTCCGATCACAGCACACAAATCGCCACTTCTTACAGATTCTACTGATTTTCTTCCTAACCCTTCGAAGACTTGTAATTCTTTAATACGTATTTTTTTATTTTTACCATCTTCTTGACATAGAGTATAATCTTTTCCGGAGACTAAATCTCCTCTATATACACGGCCTATTGCTATTTTACCGACAAAATTAGAGAAATCAAGGGAAGTAATTTGCATTTGAGGAGTTCCTTCAACATAAGGTGCTTCCGGTATCAGTTCGATGATCTTATCTAATAAATAGGTAATATTATCTGTTGGTTGTTTATAATCTCCCGACATCCATCCTTGTTTAGAAGACCCATATACGGTTTCAAAATCCAATTGCTCTTCTGTAGCCTCCAAATTAAACATCAGTTCAAATACTTGGTCGTGAACATGCTCTGGCTGGCAATTTTCTTTGTCTACCTTGTTGATTACTACAATCGGTTTTAAACCTAGCTCAATCGCCTTACTTAATACAAATCGTGTTTGAGGCATAGGCCCTTCAAAAGCATCTACAAGTAATAAAACACCATCAGCCATTTTAAGTACTCGTTCAACTTCTCCTCCAAAATCAGCATGTCCGGGAGTATCAATAATATTGATTTTTATTCCCTTATAATTTACAGAAACATTCTTTGACAAAATGGTTATTCCTCTTTCACGTTCTAGATCATTATTATCTAGAATTAAATCCCCGTCATTTTTCTCAACAACATTACAGGATTGAATAATTTTATCTACCAATGTTGTCTTTCCATGATCGACATGGGCAATAATTGCTATATTTCTAATTGATTGCATATATGATTTTAAAATTCAGGTGCAAATGTAAGTTTTTTATTACTAAATATATGGTTTTGTGATATTAAATTAAATTATAATAATAGTAATTAAAATATTTAGTTAAAAACAAGATTTATTGTAATTTTGATAGCAAATAAAAAGATTTGAATATGAAAATAGCTTATATCCTTTTTTTATTAGGTATAACAATAACAATGAATTCTTGTAAAGAGAAAAAAAAGATTCAAAATGAACCGGAAAAAATAAATTATAATGATAGTGCTAATCTTATAGACAAGAAATCTATAAATAAGGATGTCATAAGTTTAGAACCTATTAATGATATACCCACATTTGATACTAAATATGCTAACCAGTTTGTAATTGACATAAAATCTTATTTTGAACAAATGGCTGAAGCTTCCCGAAAAGGAGAAACTGATAAAATTTTGGAATTGCAATTAAAAGCAAACGATTTTGATACAGAATTTAAAAAAGTCAAAGAAAGTTTAGACCCAAAACAACAGGAAAAGCTTACGACTTGGTATATGCAATTGGTTAAAGCTGCTTCAAACTAGGATTTATTCGTAATAAATTTCTTATTTTTTAATTTATATTAGACTCAAACCAACAATATAATGATCTTTACCTAATATATAATTCATAAATAATCTACTTAATTATTCAGCACATAACATATTAAATTTAATAATTGCACTATTACAGGATGAATTTCGAAAATGAAAAAATTATTATAAGTAAAAATATTTTAAAAAATTAGAATTATATAAGTATTTTCTTTGCAAGTTAATCCAATTGATAACATTGTTAAATTTTTTTTAACATTCTTCTTTTTAAGGAGCTAATAGCATCAAAATGAATATACATAAAAGAATTACTTATTGATATATAATTATTTAAGTTAATAACTGTTTTCATTTTATATAAATATTGTAAAATAGCTGGAGAATAGTAGCACTGCATTAAGATGTAATAATATAAAATAAAATATTTTTATCTTTATACGGATAAATTATATTTATATGCTAACTAAAACTTATGGAAGTTCTGTTTATGGTGTAAATGCCCAATTAATTACAATTGAAGTAAATGTTGATAGAGGAGTAGGATATCAGTTAGTTGGAATGCCTGATACAGCTATAAAAGAAAGTGCCCATCGTATTTCTGCTGCTCTTAAAAATTGTGGTTATAAAATGCCAGGTAAAATGATTACCGTAAATATGGCTCCGGCAGATTTAAGAAAAGAAGGATCTGCTTACGATTTGACCATTGCTATTGGCATATTGGCAGCCTCTGAACAAATAAAAGGAGAAGGTTTGGAACAATATCTAATTATGGGAGAATTATCTTTGGATGGCTCTTTACAACCTATAAAGGGAGTATTACCCATAGCTATACAAGCAAGACAAGACGGATTCAAAGGATTTTTTCTCCCTAGACAAAATGCCAAAGAAGCAGCAATAGTAAATGACCTTGAGGTGTACGGAATCAATAATATAAAAGAAGTAATAAATTTCTTTGATAAAAAAGAAAAATTAACACCGGTTGTAGTTAATACGAGAGAAGAATTTTTTGAAAATAATAATAAATTTTTATTTGATTTTTCTGAAGTAAAAGGTCAAGAAAATGTAAAAAGAGCATTAGAAATTGCAGCTGCCGGAGGGCATAATGTATTATTAATAGGTCCTCCGGGAAGTGGAAAAACTATGCTTGCCAAACGAATCCCATCTATATTGCCACCATTAACCTTATCTGAAGCTTTAGAAACTACAAAAATTCATTCCGTGGCAGGAAAATTAGGGTCTGAATCTTCGTTAATGACCGTAAGACCCTATCGTAATCCCCATCATACAATATCGGGCGCAGCTTTAGTAGGAGGGGGGAGTTATCCTCAACCGGGAGAAATCTCTCTATCACATAATGGAGTTCTTTTTCTAGATGAATTACCTGAATTTAACAGGCAGGTACTGGAAGTAATGAGACAACCTCTAGAAGATAGAATAGTAACTATATCAAGAGCAAAATTTACGATTACTTATCCAGCCAGTTTTATGTTAATAGCTTCCATGAATCCTTCTCCTTCAGGATATTTCCCCAATGATCCAAAAAATACCAGTTCAGTTCAGGAAATGCAAAGATACATGAATAAGATTTCAGGACCTTTATTAGATAGAATAGATATTCATATTGAAGTTACTCCTGTGCCTTTTGATGATTTATCGACAAAAAGGAAAGGAGAATCTAGTGCTGAAATAAGAAGTAGGGTAATTGAGGCAAGAAAAATACAATCAGAAAGATATAAGAAAATAGAAGGGATACACTATAATGCTCAAATTGGACCGAAACAACTGGATGAATATTGTTTATTAGATGATTCATCTAAAAAACTTTTGAAATCAGCAATTGAACGTCTAGGTTTGTCTGCCAGGGCTTACGACCGTATTTTAAGAGTAGGAAGAACCGTTGCTGATTTAGAAAAATCTATAACAATACAATCGCATCATATTGCAGAAGCCATACAATATCGAAGTCTGGATAGGGAAGGATGGGTAAAGTAAGGTAATATTAAAAGGATAATATTGGCAAAAATTTTTTAAATTAATTGTAATTTTATTTCTCAAAATTTAATGAATATGGTAAGAATGGTTCAACCGTCGGATGCACCAAGAATAGCTGAAATATATAACTATTATATAGAAAATACAGTTATTACCTTTGAAGAAGAAAAAGTGAGCAAACGAGATATAGAACAAAGAATTCAAAAAATTCTTAAGAAGGGCTTTCCTTATATAGTTTATGAAAAAGGCGGGAAAGTAATAGGATATGCATATGTAAATAACTGGCGGGAAAGATCAGCCTATGATATTACCTTAGAAAATAGTATTTATGTGGATCGTTATGAAACCAAACAAGGCATCGGTAGTTTATTATTTACAAGATTAATCCAAGAGTCAGTGAAAATAAATATACATTCCCTAATAGGAGTAATTTCATTACCCAATGAACCGAGCCGTAGATTACATAATAAATTTGGATTTAAATTGATAGGAAATTTTAAAGAATCGGGTAAAAAATTTAAT
>NZ_JAMBJZ010000060.1:0-13476 GCF_025291155.1 Apibacter sp. | reverse complement strand
TAGTCAATTCTTTCTTTATTGTTAGAATGCTTACTAAAGAAGAATTTGGATCAGTTTCGTTAGCCTTATCTATTTTGTCTTTTCTTATGCCATTTATAAATATGGGAAGCCAAAATGGATTGCTTAGATTCGGATCCCTGGTTTCAACTTCAAACGAAAAAGATATATTAAGTAATTATAATTTTAAAACAGGTAATGCCTTAAATACTATTACTATAATTATATTTCTTATTATTTGCCTATTTTTTTCTACTAAATACAATTATTTAGTGACAATTTCATTAATTCTAAGCTTTCGTTTAGTTAGCCTTTCTTTTTTTTACCAAATAAGAATTGATTATCAGATTAGAAATAATAATTATGCCTATGCAATAACAGATATGTTATTTAATGTTTTCACGCTAATAGTTTCATTATTTCTTAGCTTTTTTTTTGGAATGTATGGATATGTAATTTCCCTATCGATGTCCTTTATCTTTTTTTCTTTTAAGGTTAAGAAACACTTTAAAGCTAAACCTTATAAAAAGTTTCCTGTTTCAAAAAAAGAATTTTGGAATTATTCTTTTGGAAGCTCAATTGCGAATTTTTTACACGGTTCCATTTCATCTTTGGATACTTTCATGGTGGGTTATTTTCTTTCGGCCACAAGCATAGCGGAATACAGAATTTCGTCTATCATACCTTTAAATCTTTTCTTTTTAGCTCAGATGTTTGTAGTAACAGATTATCCAAAATTTGTAAAAAACCATACTAATAAAAAATATTTTCAAACCTATTTGAAGAATTATTTTATTATTTTTTTATTTATAGGATTCTTACTTATCATCGTGTTTTCTTTATTTGGAGACTATATAATTAAATTATTGTTTGGAAACAATTATTATGCAACTTCAGCATTTTATGTATTGATATTGATATCTGTATTTTGTTTACTGATTTTAATTCCATTTGGAAATATTACCGCTGCACTAGGCCTGCTAAAAAAGAATATTTTTGCTTCCGTGGGTGCCATGTTAATACAAATTGTGATCGGAGTACTCTTGATTCCTCACTACGGTATTCTAGGAGCGGCTTTGTCTACCGGATTTGCCTATTTATTTTCCGGTTTTTATAATATGTTTGCTGTATATAAATATTTCAAAAAAAATTAATTTACTAAGTTATTCCATAAATTATCATTTTCCGGGATAGGAGCTTCCAAGATTATTTTTTCCTTTTTTACAGGATGTATAAATTCAATTTTTCTTGCCAATAGATGAATGCTTCCATCAAGATTTGACCGATCTGCACCATATTTTAAATCTCCTTTTATAGGACATTTTATTGCACTTAATTGTGCACGAATTTGGTGATGCCTACCGGTTTCCAGATCAATTTGTAATAACATATAGTTATCTGATTTTTTTACAATCGTATAGGTCAAGATAGCTTCTTTAGCATGGTCAGTAAAATGATTGTAGACGATAGCTTTATTATTCTTTTCATTTTTTTTTAAATAATGAATCAGTCTTTGTGTTTCAGGAATTTCATTTTTTTTAACTACTGCCCAATAAGTTTTCTTTATTTCTCTTTTCTTTAGCATTTCTGTTAATCGAGAAAGTGCTTTACTGGTTTTCGCAAATATTACAATACCGGAAGTTGGACGATCGATGCGATGCACTAATCCGGCAAATACATTTCCAGGCTTGGAATATTTATTTTTAATATAAGATTTAACCTCATCCAAGAGAGATATATCTCCGGTTTTATCTCCCTGAACGATTTGACCTGCTTTTTTATTGATAATTAAAAGATGATTATCTTCAAAAAGTATTTGATTTTCATTAAGCATGATCCATGAAATTAATCTAATTCAATTATTTATAAATCATTAACACCCTCTAAAAATTGGCTAGATAACGAAATTTTTTAAAAGCTTTCGTCCTTATTAGGAAATTCCTGACTTTTTACATCTTTTATATACTGCGAAACAACCTCTACAATTTGTTCGTGAAGGTTTATATATTTTCTGGCAAATTTAGGTTTGAAATTTTTATTTAATCCTAGTATATCGTGAATGACTAAAACTTGGCCATCTGTAAGATTTCCCGCTCCAATTCCTATGGTAGCTATTTGTAATTCTTTAGTAACTTTTTCGGCTAATAGAGCAGGGATTTTTTCCAATGTAACTGAAAAACATCCGATATCTTCTAACAACTTCGCATCGGCTATCAACTTATCGGCCTCCTCATTTTCTTTTGCCCTTAGTTTGAAAGAACCGAAGTGGTGAATGGACTGTGGAGTTAATCCTAAATGTCCCATTACTGGAATACCTGCTTTAACAATAGCTTCAATAGAATCTTTAATTTCAATTCCACCTTCCATTTTTATCGCTGCTGCACCGGTTTCTTTCATAATTCGAACTGCTGAACGATAGGCTTGCATAGGGTCGGATTGATATGTGCCAAAGGGTAAATCTACAATTAACATAGCTCTTTTAATTCCTCTAGACACGCATTGCGCATGGTATATCATTTGATCTAAGGTAATGGGCAATGTTGTTTCGTAACCCGCCATAACGTTAGCTGCCGAATCTCCAACCAAAATTGCATCCAATCCTGCTTCATCGGCTAGTTTGGCTATGGTATAATCATACGCGGTTAACATGGATATTTTTTCTCCCGTAGCTTTCATTTTTTTGAAAGAAGAGGTAGTTACCTTTTTTATTTCCGAATGTATTGACATTTCTATGAGTTTTTAATAAATTAAGATTATTATAATAAGTAAATGATTATTTTATAAGTACAATGGATGTAGAATTAAAATTTAAATATAAAAATCAAGACGAGTGAAAATAATTTTTATATAAATTTTATTATAAGCTAAATAAGATATTATTATTGTAAGAATAGTAAAAAATGTTGAAATTTAAGCCTTTTGATAGAAAATAAAATAAAGTAATAATAGTGAACCGATTATAATTCGGTACCAACCCCAAATTCTAAAGCCGTATTTTTTTATAACTTCTACAAAGAATTTAATAGCAAAAATAGCAACTACAAAAGCAACAAGGTTCCCTAAGATAAAAAGCCACATTTGATGACTGTTAGATGCTAACAGCTCGTAACCTTTCATACTAATACCATTTTCATCCCAAGTTTTTAATGTCAACGAATATACAGTTACAGCTAGCATAGTAGGAACAGCTAGGAAAAAAGAAAATTCAGCAGCAACTTCTCTGCTTAGTTTTTGTTGCATTCCTCCAATGATGGAAGCGGCAGAACGACTCGTTCCGGGCATCATGGCGAGACATTGCCAAAAGCCGATAATTATCGCTTGTTTTATAGAAATATCTTCTTCTTTAAGTATAGTAGGATTTTTAAAAAACCGATCAATAAATAAAAGTACGATCCCGCCTAATACGAGCACAATAGCAATCGGTATAGGTTTTTCCAACACAGCGTCTATTTTTTCATTGAATAATTTTCCTAAAATTAAAGCCGGAATAACGGCTCCCATTAATTTTAAATAAAAATTAAATCTTTTAAAATCAAAGAATTTTTTCCAATATAATACAACCACTGCTAAAATCGCTCCCAACTGAATGCAGTATTCAAACATTTTTACAAAGTTATCTTCCTGAATACCTAAAATAGAACTTGTAAAAATCATATGAGCAGTTGAAGAAACAGGTAAATATTCTGTTAGACCTTCAACAATAGCAATTATAATTGCCTCTAACGTGTTCATTATTTAATTTTTTTAGGATTGGAATAAGTCATGATTGAATAAATTTCGACGATAAAACCTAAAACAATGCATATGGGAGCAAGTCGAATTCTTCTAAAGCTAAAAATTTCTTCGTTCCAATTATTCTTATCAAATACACCATCAACTGTGTTCGCGTCAGGTCCGGTCATTAAAATAAGACCTAAGGCTATTAATCCTAACCCAATTAACATGAATATATAATTTCTTTTTCCAAATAAAAAAGGTTTTTCGGATTTAGAATAATTATTTTTTATTGAATTATCTTTCATCAAAAATTTATTTTTTGGCAATTTAAGAATTAAGAATAATATAAATCATCAATTTTAAGTTTTAAATATCTCCAGGTAGCGAACCAAGTACTTGTAGTAGTGATTAAAATACCTATACATATAATAAATAATGACAAGAAAATATGATTTGTATAATCTACAATTGGAGGAAGTATATTGTAACGAATAAGCATATAATTTACAATAAACAAAAGTATCAAGGCTATAACAGAACCTATAGCACCTAAGATGAAGGCTTGCAGTAGAAATGGTTTCATAATGAAGAAACGTTTGGCGCCCACCAATTGCATGGTTTTTATGATGAATCTTTTTGCGTAAATTTTCAGACGTATGGAATTATTGATAAGTGAAACTGCTATTAATAAGATAATTCCGGCAAGTATGGAAATGCCTAAAGTGATTTTACGCACTCCTTTATTCATTTGAGTTAATAAATTACTATCGGATTTTACCTCATCGACCAACACATTTTTTTGTATTTGATTTCTTATGGTTTCAATATGTATAGAATCTGTATATTCCGGTTTTAGAGCTATAGTAATAGAGGCCGGAAATATGTCTTCTTCAAAAAGTGATTGAGAATCAACTCCTAAATCTTTTTTCGCAGTATAGGTTGCTTGTTCCTTAGATATGTATTTAGCTTTTTTAACGTAAGGATTAACTTTTATACTATCAAGGTAATTGAGTTGCGCTTTTTCGTTTTTAATTAAGTTATCTTTATTTCTATCATTCTTAAAAAATACCTCAATCACCATTTGTTCTTTCAAATAATCAATATAAGAATTGGCATTAATTACAATCATGCCAATGATTCCAATTAAAAATAAGACTAAAGAAATGCTGATGACTACAGTAATATTAGAAGAACGTAACCTTCCCTTATTTAGCTTGTCTGTTTTATTGGCCATATTTTTAAAATATTCGCTAAAATATAAAAACTTCATTTATTTTAGTGTAATTTTGGATATAAATTATTGTTAAAATAAAGATACAATTGAAAGTTAAACCTAAAAAGCATTTAGGGCAACATTTTCTGAATGATCAGAATATCGCTTCGAAAATAGTAGATTCGCTATCCTATCAGCCGTATGATTTAATATTGGAAGTAGGACCGGGAATGGGAGTACTTACCCAATTTTTGCTACAAAAAAAGTGTAAAGTATTTGTTGCTGAAATAGACAAAGAATCAATAGAATATTTACAAATACATTATCCTCAGCTGGGAAAAAATATAGTAGGAGATTTTCTGAGGTTGGATTTGCAAAATTTTTTTTCGGAAAATCTTGCGGTCATTGGTAATTTTCCTTACAATATTTCATCTCAAATTGTTTTTAAAATACTGGATAATAGATGTATAATTCCTGAAATGGTCGGTATGTTCCAAAAAGAAGTGGCTGAAAGAATTGCTGCTCAAAAGGGAAATAAAATATATGGTATCTTATCAGTGCTTACTCAAGCTTATTATAAAGTAGAATATTTGTTCACTGTTCATGAAAATGTATTCACTCCGCCACCTAAAGTAAAATCAGCGGTTATAAGATTAGAACGATATCGTGATCACATTGATGGGGTAGAGGATGGGTTTTTATTTAAATTAGTTAAAGCAGGGTTTAATCAAAGAAGAAAAACATTAAGAAATGCATTGAAAGTTTTAGGGATTCCCCAACATATCGAATCGCATGAATTTTTAAATCTTCGTGCAGAGCAATTATCCGTTGAAGATTTTATAATGTTAGCTCAATTGTGGAACTCATAATTTTCTCTAAATTTGAATATAAAAAATGTAAGTCTATGAAACTAAAAATTGATTATGTACTAGTAGTGTCAGTAATTATGTTAACATTCACCTCTTGTGAATTTAAACAGAAGGAAAATTCAATGGGAGGTGAAACATTATCTCATGTGGAAGTGGATAACGAACTTGATCCTGTATGTAATATGCATACAAAAGATAATGTAAGAGATACGCTAACCTATCAAAAAAAATTATATGGATTTTGTAGCTCTAATTGTAAAGAAGAATTTCAAAAAAATCCCAATAAATATTTATCCCAAAATCAATAAATTATTCCTTATAATTTAATTTATAGAGATTAATACGGGTTGTTATTTAGAATATTATATTGCAAAAAGAAAATTGCAACTTTAAAAATCAAATAACCATTGTTAGTTTTACCTATATCTTCTTGATTTTAGTTAGTAAAGGTATTTTATAATATTTTTAATATTGTTAAACTTCATCTTTCCAATCCTGCAAATTTTTCAAATATTATAAATAAACATAAATATAATGGATAAATGCTTTTTTGCGATATGATTTTTATATAGAAATCAGTAATTTATTTTATTGCAATGATTGTAAGGTATTTTTTAAAATAAAGAAATATTATAAATTTAACTATACCAAAAAAATATAATAATATCGTAATTATAATTAATTTATAGTTGTTTACTTAATGTCTTATTCAAGCTTTACGGCAAAACTTCATTTATAATGATGGTAAAAGTGAAGATTTATTATAAATTTACAACCTTTAATTTCTAAATACTATGAACGATTTTATTGCGGCCCGATCGCAGATGGCAGTCTCGCTAGGATTCCATATTATATTTTCATGTGTAGGAATGGTAATGCCTTTTTTTATGGCAATTTCACATTATAAATATTTAAGAACCGGAGACGAATTATATAAAGGTTTGACCAAAGCTTGGAGTAAAGGAATTGCAATTTTATTTGCTACCGGAGCTGTATCAGGTACAATGCTTTCTTTTGAATTAGGATTATTATGGCCTGAATTCATGAAACATGCTGGACCTATTTTCGGGATGCCTTTTTCTTTAGAAGGAACTGCCTTTTTTGTGGAAGCAATAGCCATTGGGTTTTTTCTTTATGGTTGGAATAAATTTAATCCGTGGTTTCATTGGTTAACAGGATTGTTAATCGGAATAAGTGGAATAACATCTGGAATATTGGTTTTGGCTGCTAATGCTTGGATGAACAGTCCTGCGGGATTTGATTATATCAACGGTAATTATATCAATATTGACCCCGTAAAAGCTATGTTCAATGATGCCTGGTTTTCACAAGCATTACATATGATTATAGCAGCTTTTGTGGCTACAGGGTTTGCTGTGGCTGGTTTACATGCATTAATGATCCTAAAGAAAAAAAATGTTGAATTTCATAAAAAGGCATTTAAAATTGCTGCTACTTGTGCCTGTATTGCTGCCTTGCTACAACCTATAAGTGGGGATATTTCAGCAAAAGACGTGAATAAAAGACAGCCTGAAAAGCTAGCTGCTATGGAAGCTCATTTCGATACGGAAGCTCCCGCTTCATTTGTATTGGGGGGGATTGTTAATGAAAAAGAAGAACGAGTTGATTATGCTATAAAAATTCCCGGATTATTAAGTTTTCTGGCTTATGGTAATTTAAAAGATCCGGTTAAAGGTATTACTGATTTTCCGAAGGAAGACAGACCACCTGTTGCCATTACCCATTATTCGTTTCAAATCATGATTATATTAGGTGTAGCCCTGATGATATTGGCTATTATCTATGGTTTGGCTAGATTAAAAAATAAAACTTGGCTTACAAAAAAATGGTTTTATAAACTTTTTGTTATAGCCACACCTCTTGGTTATATCGCATTAGAAGCCGGATGGACGGTAACAGAAGTAGGACGTCAGCCTTGGATTATTTATAAAATAATGAGAACCGCTGATGCTGTTACTCCAATGCCCGGTATTGTATATTCGTTTTATTTATTCACAGCCATTTTTATATCCTTGTCAGCAATTGTAATTTTCCTCTTATACAGGCAAATGAAAATGGTTCCTGCATTATATGATTCAACTGATAAAAATTATAAATCTAATAAGAAATAGAGTATGTTTTATTTATATGTAGTTATTTTTTTCCTGTGGACAGCCATAGCTTTGTATTTATTATTAGGGGGAGCAGATTTTGGGGTTGGAATTTTAGAGCTATTCAGTAAGCAGAAAAATGAAAAAAGAATTGAAAAAATCATGTACAAAGAAATGGGTCCTGTATGGGAAGCTAATCATATGTGGCTTGTTATTGTAATCGTGATTCTTTTTGTTGCTTTTCCTGATATATATGCAGTATTCTCCACCTATTTACATATACCTTTATTACTGATGCTTATGGGGATAATTGCCAGAGGAACTGCTTTTTCCTTTCGTAATTATGATGCTATTAAAGATGATTGGCAATACGTTTATAATAAGATATTCAGATATTCCAGTGTAATTACTCCATTTTTTTTGGGAATGATCGCAGCTGCCACAGTATCGGGAACTATAGATATGGGAGCTACGGATTTTATGACAGCTTATATATGGAGTTGGCTCACCCCGTTCGGATGTGCACTAGGAATTTTTACTTGTAGTATTTGTGGATATTTGGCGGCTTCATATTCTTTATCTCAGGTAAAAAATATTGATGATCTAACTTATTTAACAACTAAGGTTAAGATATTTTTGTTTGCAATAGTAATAACCGGTGGAATAGTGTTTCTAAGTGCTTATACTACCGGAGTACCCCTACTTGAATGGATATTTGGTGAAGTAATCGGTTGGATCGCCGTAAGTTTAGCAACTATTTCTATTTTTGGAACTTTATATGCTCTACAATTAAAAAAACATTCTTGGATTAGGCTATTAGCTGGATTTCAGGTTCTAACTATATTATTTTCAGTAACTTATCAGCATTATCCTAATTTGGTTATTTTAAAGCACGGCTGCTTATCCTTGACAGAAGATCAATGCATACATAAAACAATTGCAATGTTAGCATGGGCCCTTATGTTAGGAAGTATATTTATTCTTCCGGGCGTATTTCATTTAATCTATTCCTTTCAGAAAAAAAATAATACAGAAACTAAATAATTTAGAAAATTTCATAATAAAAAGGATTTAACTAATTTTGTTAAATCCTTTTTTGTATTTAACCTAATGGGATCAAGCTATACTATATACAATGCTTCTGCGGGTGCCGGAAAAACCTATACATTGGTTAAAAATTTTCTTAATATTTTACTGCAAAATGACTCTGTTGAATCAGTACGTTCAATTTTGGCAGTAACATTTACCAATAAAGCAGCCAATGAAATGAAAACCCGTATTCTTTCTTGGCTAAAGGATTTTTCGGATCAAAATCAATATAAAATTAACCCAATTTTACAGCAAATATCGCAAGAATTGGGTGTAGATATTTTTACATTGCATCAACGAGCTTGCAAGTCATTATCTTACCTTTTGCATCATTACTCTTTATTTTCAATTAGCACCATTGATAAATTTAATTTACGATTGATGAAAGCTTTTACTAAAGAGTTAGGATTGTCTTATTCTTTTGCGGTTGAATTAGATGCTTCGGATTACCTTAAGCAGTCCATAGATGAATTGGTAGATGAATTGGGTACGGATAATCCTTTTGCAGAAGTTATTTTAAATTATATATTTTGGAAATTTGAGAATGAATCTTCGACAGATATTAGAAAAGAACTGCTTTCTTCCTCACAAAATTTTATGAAAGAGAGAAATCTTGAGAAGATAAATTCCCTAACTGCAAGAGAATTTGAAGATTTTAAAAAATTAAATCAAATACTCATTAAGCGAGTTCAGGAAAATAATATAATAATTCAGGATACTGCTTCTTCAGTTATAAAATTGTTGCAATCTAATGGGTTGGAAGTAAGCGATTTTTATCAGGGAGCAAGGGGGATGGCGGGTCTTTTTTATAAAGTTTTAGATACTGATAAATTATTGAGTATTAATTTTTCGTCAACCTATTATAAAGCTTTTTGTGAAGAAGAAAAGTATGCAAAATCAAAATCAACAAAAGAGGCAACCATTAGGATCTTGGCCCCGCAAATGATAGATGCGTTTTATAAAATAAAACAGGCGGTAACTAGAATTAAAATAGATGATTCGGTTCGTAAGAATTTAATTACCATAGAGTTACAGTCTGAGATAAATCGTTTTTTAACTAGGAGGAAAACGGAAGATGATGTACTTTTCCTTTCGGATGTAAATCCTATTATCGGGATGCATTTAAAAGAAGAGCCCGTTGCGTTTATTTATGAAAAGCTTGGGGGAAGATATAACCATTATTTTATAGATGAATTTCAGGATACTTCACAATTGCAGTGGAATAATATGGTACCCTTGTTAGAAAATGCTAAAGTTTCCGAGGGAAATTCAATTACTCTGGTAGGAGATCCTAAACAGGCTATTTATAGATTCCGTTCCGGAAACCCGGAAATTTTAATTGATTTAGTTACGAATGCAGAAGATAAAGGAATACAGGTAGAAACTTTACAAAATAATTTTAGAAGTTTGCCCAATGTCGTTGATTTCAATAATAAATTTTATAATTATTTAGCTTCTCATATGGTACATAATCCTGAATACAGTTCTTTATTCGGAGCTAATGCACAACAGATTTCTAAATTAAAAGAAGGGGGCAGGGTACAGGTTTCTTTTATAGCACCGCAAGAAGAAAATCTGTTAGAAGAAAGAATTGTTGAAATAATTGAAGAGTCATTGCTCAATGGATTTTCATTTAAAGATATAGCTATTTTAATAAGGAATAAAAAGCATAGTATTGCCATTGTTGAAAAGATTGCAGCCAAAGGTTATCCTATATTGACTGAAGAGGCGTTATCGGTTACTTCTTCTTCTGAAGTACAAGCTATTATTTATGCTTTGAAATGGATTTCCAATCCAGAAGAAAAAGAATACCTTGTAAGAATGTTAAACTTGCTCTGGACCTTAGGTAGAATAGAATTTAATGATTTTACGGAAGAAATAATTAAGATAAAAGAGTTGTCTTTTGAGGATACTTTACTCTGGTTTCATGAAACTTTAAACATTTCTTTACCTTACCAACAAGTTCATACACTTAGCTTTTATGATTTTGCCGAAGAATTTATTAGCTCGCTGGGTTTTGGTGAAAAGGAAGATCTTTATATTTCTGCATTATTAGATTTGATAATTCAGCTGGAGAAAAATGGAGTGATAAGTTTACAGGATTTTTTGGAAAATTGGGAATTAAAAAGTTCGGGGCTTTCGATACGATTTCCTTATAATAGAAATGCTATCCAAATTATGACCATTCATAAATCCAAAGGATTAGAATTTCCAATAGTAATTTATCCTATGATCAATAGTAATTCCAATAAAGAAGAATATTGGTTTCCTCTGGAAGAAGATCTATACAATGGTTTTGATAAGTTTTATACTTCAACTAAATCAGGATTAGATGACACCAATGAAAATATAAAAGAAGTAGTAACTACTCGTGAATTTGAAAATAAAATAGACGAGCTTTGTATACAATATGTTGCTACTACCCGGGCTTCGCAACAATTATTTTTATTGGAAGAGAAAAAAGATAAAGTGAGCAGCCCTATTAATGAGTTCTTAAATCATCAAGGGTTGTCAACGGAAGGCATTGTTGAGATATATCCTTCCGCAGAATATAAAAAAAAGAAAGAAAAAAGTACAAGTCAGATTATTGAGGAAGAGGAAATTCGATGGACTTCCGAAAGGTGGTATTCAAAAATAAAGATCAGTACTGAGGCTCATAAATTTTATAGCGAGGAAAACGAAGAAATACAATATGGAAATAGTATACATGCGATCTTAGCGGAGATAAACACAGTGGATGATTTGCCAAATGTATTAAAAAAACAGGTTTTGTCAGGTATGATCCTTTCGGGACAAGAAAAAGAAATTGGAGAAATGGTGAAAAAGGTCATTACCTCTCCTCAACTTAAAAAATATTTTTCTAAAAAAGTTATTTCCTATCAAGAACGTGAAATTATATTTGAAGGAAAGATTTATCGCCCGGATCGAATCGTTGAAAATGAAGGATCCTTAATCATCATTGACTTTAAAACCGGAAAAAAATTGCCTCAACATAGAAAACAAATTGAATTATACGAACAGGCTTTTCTTGCTCTAGGTAAAAAAATTGAAAGTAAAATGTTAGTTTATATTAACGATCAAAGTATTGAATTAATAACAATTTGATAATAAATGTAATTTATTTGTGTTTATGATAAAATTTAGTTGATACTATTTAATTCTATTTATCTTTTAATTTTTTTATTAAAAAAATTATGAGTTTAATTATATACAGAGATAGTTAAATTTATAAATACCTATATAATTCATATACTCCTTCTAAATATAGTTTATACAAACGAGGTTGGGTTTCACCGAAACTATGTATATATATTTATCTTTTTCAATGTAATAATATAAACTTAAATTACTTTTTTCTATTTCGTAATAATCATAAAATTCTTTACCGACTTCTTTTACAATACCAGATTTTAGATCTTCTTTAAATTCTCTAGTTTCAGTTCCATGAAGAATATGCAAATCTTTTTTATGAAATTGGAATTTTCTATACTAATTTTTTCTTTTAAGTTTTTGTCTCGATAAGTTGAATGCTTAGAAAAACAAACAAATCAACTTCTAAAAGTTAGCTTTTTGTGCATTCAAAAAATAATTTAAATTAATATTTATATTATACTATCTATCTTCTTTTCTAATTTGCTCATTTTTTCCAATATAGGGTTTTCATAATCACTAAAAACATCTAAATAAGCTCTTACAGAGCCCTTAATTACATTAGTGTGTAATCTATCATTCAAAATTAATTCTTTTAATTTATTATACTTATTTACGATAAAATTTAGTTTCATTTTATCTATACTATTTAAAGATTTAATTATAAAATCAATATCTTTTATAAGCTGCTCTTTCATTATTTTTGATAATTTATTTTATTGTGATGGTAAAGGATTTACTTTTACTATCCAATCTGAAGGCCAATTTTGAGGCATTAAATATTGATCAGCTCCACCTTCTAAAATAGTGCCTGATATAGTTGTCTGAGGAGCTACCTTTCCTATATTTAGTATTGTTCCTTTCGGTACCTTTATAATTGTTTCAAATTCTTTAGAATTTTTCCATTCAGGTAACAAAGCTGCATCTATTTTAGCGTTAATAAGATTACATGCAGGTACAGTGGTAACAAAAGCACCAGTTGAAGAAGCTTTTCCTCCAAAAACTCTATAAACAATAATATCTTCTTGTGTCATAACAGTTTTGTAGTTACCTCCTTCAAATGATTCAACAATCCAATCAGGTAAAGCTTGTTTATTTATTTCTTTAAATTTACCCCCACACTTATTTAACCCAAACGGGTCAACCCATGAATTACTATCATGCGTATACGCATACAAATTTGGGTTATTTCCAGCAAGTCCTATAGGATCTTTGCTTATATAAGTTCCTGAATTACTATCGTAATATCGGAAACGGTTGTGGTCTAACCTTGTGCATCCTTTTTCTTCGCGCGAGGTTTTACTTTTAGCTTCAACTCTGTTCCAGTTGA
>NZ_JAMBJZ010000005.1:0-45500 GCF_025291155.1 Apibacter sp. | reverse complement strand
AAATCAGCGGAAAGGATTTTTTAAGCATTCCCGTTTCATGTTTTTCATCAACTAGATACATATCCCGATCGGTAGGGTTATCAAAAAAGACAATTTTATCACCCTGATCATTACCGAAAGAAGGATTAGAAGAAGAATAGGTATACAAATCTTTGAGTATTTTTTCATATTTGCTTAGCTCAATTATCTCTATTCCGTCATTATAGGTATCGCAAATATCAAAATCTTTTACACTTAAGCTTTGTTTTTGGGATATGAAAATAGTTATGGAACTTACTGTTGTCAACCCGCTTTTTTTAACTTTATATTTTAAATAAATTGTAGGCTTAGCCGGAGCTTTTACACTATATATATATCCGGGAGTTGATTCTTTTAATTCAAGTTCTATAGTACATGCCAGGTTTTTATAAAAGCCGATAATCTCGATGTCTTGGGCAGTTAATGAGGTTCCGTACAAGAAGTTAGGAAGATAGGATTCTAAATCAACTTCTTCTGTTTCATTGGAGTTACATATGGAAGGCATTAACATACCACCGCCATTGCCGCCGCCACCGCCGCCACCGCCGCAATCTGCATCTGCAAGAAGAGTTAATTGGGTATATACTTCACCACAATAATCAGGATGTGAAGCCTTAACATAAATAACACTATTTAGCTTAACATCACATTTTTTGGGATCTATAATTTTTTGCTTGTATTTATCGTCTTTATAATATTCCCATTTTACTGTTGATGGAATCGGATTTATAGTAGAATTTTTAAGCAAATTAGGTTCGTAATGTGTAAGATCTAAGATAACTGTCTGTCCTTCTCTAACATAACAGATAATGGCTTCACTTTTTTGAAGCTCTAGTTTTTTAACCAATTTTACCGTAAATGAAACTAAGGTATAACAATCTTTATCCTTAATTGATTTATTCCATGCTTTAAGGTAAAATTTAACGGTATCGGCGGTAGAACCGGATAAATCTATAGGATAATTTTGAATAACTACTCCAGGTAATTCTCTCATATTTTCATCCAGGATAATATACTCCGTATTACTATCTATTCCGTAATTAAATTTATAGAGATTTACCGTTTCTTTATCGTCATTATCTTCATCACATACAATAAACTGCCGATTATCTTTGAGATCGGGTTTCTTGTTAAGACTTAGCTTTATTTCGGAGTTGATCCAACAAACTCCACTTTTCAATACATTTACATATACAGTTCTATCTCCTGAAAAAGTAAAGGATTTTACTTGATTGTCGGGAATTCTATTTCTTAAATCCTTATCCCAATAATAGGTAAAATGCAAGGTTGAATCAGGATTCATTTCCGATTCATAGGATGTCAAATCTACGGTATAACTATCACCTTTATTTATACAAAAAGGTTTGGGTGTAATTTTATTTGCACTAGGAAATTCCTTATCAAATGTAACTCGTATCGTATCTGTGATGGTTAAACTTTTGCATCCGTTGTAAGTAACCTCCACTCGATAGTACGTATCTGTAGACGGATTTACAACTGAAGTATTTCCCGATGACTGATACGGATAGGAAGAATTTCCATGATACCATCTAACATTAATATCGATTGTTCCATCAGGAGTGAATCTCCAGGCTTCTTTTTTTGCTTCCCATTCACCTGTATTTCTCCCGGGAGCAGAGATTCCATAATTTCCGTAGGAATTTATTAAACCTATTAATGCTCTTTTATCTTTAGGAGTTTTTGGATTTTTGTTTTTATTTCCAACATATATATCTATAATATTGAATGTTTCATATAATACAATTTGGGAAGAGGAATAAATTCGATCAGGTCCGTATTGCTTTAAGTTATCAAAATTTATAATGAATTTACGATATGGAGCTGTACCTTCATAAGCTACCTTAATCTTGCTCGGAGTTGTGTTATTCATATCGTGATATACACCGAATATAGAATTTTTAGGTAATCCTGAATTCGGAATAGGACCTGCAATATAGTAAGGGCACTCTTTATTTCTTTGGGATAAATCAAAACTGACTACCCCATTATCGCTAACAATAATTTTGTTATAACTGTTACCATAAAAGCAAAAATTAAAACCTATATCTACAACTTCATCTCCGAATACATCGTCACTTTTTCCATTGGTATTACTAGTTGAAACTGGAGTACCTTTAGAAAAATCAACATGAGCAGGATATTCAATAGCAGAAACTTTATATTTATTAGATTGTTTTATAATAGGATATTCTGCGGATAACTCAATTTGTTTATTACCGTAAAAATTATAATCGCAATCAACCTTAACAATTTTTGAATTTCCATTATGATCTTTAAGTGATACTTTCGGTTCTTCAAAATCTTGTGCGGAAAATTTACCAATAAAAAATATTAAAACAAACAGCAAATAAAGATTTTTCATTTTTTTTAATTAATTTATATTATTGTATAATTAATCAAATTCTAGCTAATTTAGAATTTTATAAAATACCAAGACAATCAAGGGATAAAGATATAAATTCTTATTTTTTTCGCACTAGTTTTTAATAAAAATTATACTATGTAACCTTCTCTCTAAAAATTTTTATTTACAAAAACGTAAATTTTATATAATAAATATAGCGTAAGGTTAAATAATTTAAAAAATTATATATTATGAAAAATAAATGTGTTGTTTATAAAATTAAAATCGATTTGTGTATAACATTAATCGATCAGAGATAATTGTATTCTTTTTCTTTCAACATCAATATCTATGACTTTTACTTCAACGTGTTGATGAAGTTGCACTACGGTATTTATATCCGTGATAAATTCTTTACATACTTTTGAAATATGAATTAAACCATTTTCTTTAATACCTATATCTACGAAACATCCGAAATTGGTAATATTATTAATGATTCCCGGAACGGTCATTCCAATTTTTAAATCGTCTATTGTTTTTAAAGAAGGATCAAAAGCAAACATTTTGACCTGTTTTCTAGGATCTAATCCGGGTTTTTCCAATTCTGCAAGTATATCTTCCAAGGTTAACATGCCTATATCATCCGTAATATAGCTTTTTATATTTATTTTTTGTATCTGTTCTTTATTACGAAGCAGATCATGTATTTCAACTCCTAAATCATCAGCCATTTGCCTCACGACAGGATAACATTCCGGATGAACGGCAGAGTTATCCAAAGGATTTAGAGAAGTGGGAATTCTTAAGAAACCAGATGCTTGTTGAAAAACTTTTTCTCCAAGCCTTGGTACCTTTTTTAATTCTTGTCTGCTATTAAACGCTCCATTTTCCAAACGATACTTCACTATATTTTCTGCCATCTTTTCTCCTATTCCAGAGACATAGGATAAAAGAGATTTACTCGCCGTATTGAGATTTACTCCTACACTGTTTACACAAGAAATAACTACTGCATCTAGTTCTTTTTTTAGTAAAGTTTGATCCACATCATGTTGATACTGACCTACGCCAATTGCTTTAGGATCTATTTTTACCAACTCAGCCAAAGGATCTGATAATCTTCTACCTATGGAAACCGCGCCCCGTACGGTTACATCATAGGAAGGAAATTCTTCTCTTGCTAGCTTTGAGGCAGAATATACTGAAGCCCCCGCTTCATTAACTACAAATACTTTTAATGCGCGATCAAAAGCTATGGATTGTATCAATCGTTCGGTTTCTCGGGAAGCTGTCCCGTTACCTATGGAAATAGCCTCTACTTTATAAGCATTTACCAAAGATTTTATCTTCTTAACCGCTTCTTTACCTTCTTTCTGAGGCGGATGTGGATAAACGGTATCATTATGCAATAAATTTCCGTTTTCGTCTAAGCAAACTAATTTACAACCCGATTTATATCCCGGATCAATGGCCAAAATTCTTTTTTCACCTAAAGGGGATTGTAATAACAATTGCTTTAAATTGGATGAAAAAACCTGTATTGCTGTTTTATCGGCAGCTTCTTTTGCTATTTGAAATACTTCATTGCTTAGTGCCGGTTCCAATAGTCGCGAAAAAGAATCTTTTATTGCTAAGGAAAGCTGATCTTTGATTACTTTTTCGTTAGTTTTAATTATATATCTACTTATTATAGATAAGGCTTCATCTACCTCTACTTTTACTTTTATTCGTAAAAAGCCTTCTTTTTCTCCTCTTAGAATCGCTAATAATCGATGAGAGGGAGATCTTTTCAAGTTTTCTGAAAAATTAAAATAATTCGAAAATTTCTGCGCTTCATTTTCTTCTTCTTTTCCCTTTATAATTTTGGATTCTATAATTGCCGTTTGTTGAAAAAATCGTCTTAAGCCAGATCTCACAGAATTATTTTCATTGATCCACTCCGCTATTATATATCGTGCTCCTTGCAAGGCTTCTTCAGGAGTTGTAATATTCTCCGACAAGTATTTAGCACCCAACGTTGTTATATTGGGAATTGTCTTTTGGGCACATAAAATTTTTGCTAAAGGCTCCAAGCCATTTTCTATGGCTACAGATGCCTTCGTTTTTCTTTTCTTTTTGTAGGGTAAATAATAGTCTTCTAAAATAGTTAAATCAAAGCAGCTTTCAATGCGATCTCTAAAATCTTCGGTTAAGGCATCTTGTTCTTCAATACTTTTTATAATGAATTCCTTGCGCTTTTGAATTTCTTCAAAACCAGCTTTAAGTTTAGCTATGGTAAATATTTGAACCTCATCCAGGTTTCCTGTTATTTCCTTACGATAACGGGCAATGAAAGGAATTGTATGATCTTCGTCTAACAACTTTACAGTTGCTTCAATACTCCTTGAAGAAATATTGATCTGTTTCTGAATGAATGAGGTTATATTCATAATATTAATTTTAAAAGTAGTAATTCATCTACATTTTTTATGTGATAAAAATAGGTAATATAAAATTAATCGATTCTTTAAAATCAATTCTTCCATCTTTGTTAATATTAATAGAATCGGGCAAAAAAATCAATTTTATAATTAATAATTTATCCATTCTGTCAATAGCTATTATCTATATATTTATCTAATACTTAAATCCTTATTTTCGCTATGCTATCATAAATGTCTATTACAAAATACGGCCTTATATTATTAAAACTTATATTTTTGTATACTCATTACTAAAGATGATAAATTTAATACAAAAGTATTTCCCGAAGATAACTGAAAAGCAGACGAATAGGTTCGCGAAGCTTCCCGAATTGTACGCTCAATGGAATGAGAAGATAAATGTCGTATCTAGGAAAGACATAGATTCCTTACTTGAAAAACATGTTCTTCATTCCTTAGGCATTGCAAAAGTAATGCAATTCACTCCCACTACAAAAATTTTAGATATCGGTACAGGAGGCGGATTTCCGGGAATACCTTTAGCTATACTCTTTCCTGAATCTCAATTTACATTAGTGGATTCCATAGGCAAAAAGATTAAGGTTGTAAATGAAATTGCCCAATATTTAGAATTAGCTAATGTAACTGGCGTAAATGCACGTGCAGAAAATATTGTAGAAAAATTTGATTTTGTGGTAAGCAGAGCAGTTACTCAAATGCCCATCTTTATGTCTTGGATAAAAGGAAAATTTTTAAGTAAAAATAACAATAGTTTACGAAATGGCGTTTTATATTTAAAAGGAGGTGATTTAACTGAGGAGCTCAAAAATTTCCCTGCAGCTAAGATCTTTGATTTAAAAGATTATTTTGATGAAGAGTTTTTTATAACTAAAAAAGTCGTTTATATTAAAAATATGCACTAAAATTATGCGAAAAAAAAACCAATGGCTTATTCCACTGTTAGGAGCAAATCTATTAGTAAATGCTCAACTATCAGAAATTTATTATAACAATTATCCAATAAGCAATGCCAAAGAATTATATGAAAATGAAGCTTATCGAGGTTCACAATATATAATAAATGATTTAATAAATTTTTGCAATCTTAGATCCTACCAGTTGGAAATTGCAAATTTCTACGATGCTCTCATAAGTATTATTTTACAAGACGAAGAAGCCGAAAAGAAATTTGATGCATTTACGAATAAATATCCGCAAAGTGCATTGTCGGAAGGTGCACACCTTCAATTGGGAAATTACTATTTATTGCATCAGGATTATTATCGTGCAGCAGAAGAACTTGCTAAGGTCGACATTGGAAAACTTCCTCCAAGCCAAGTTGCAAGTCAATACATTAAGCTCGGATATGCACAATTTATGAATCAGGATTTTGAAAATGCTGAAAAAAATCTTGAAAAAGGCTCGTATAGTGATCAATATAAAGATCAGATCAACTATTTATTAGGGCATATCGCCTATGCTAATGGAGAGCATATTGAGGCTAAAAAAAGATTTACCTCTCTTTTAAATCATCCTGATTTTTCGGAAAAAATCAAACCTTACATGGTTCAAATTTATTTTAACGATGGTGAATATGACGCTGCAATTACTACCGGAAATTCATTATTAGCCTCTAATAAATATCCGGAACTTAAAAATGAGATTACAAAAATAATTGGAGAATGCTATTTTAAAAAACAAAAATATGCAGAAGCTGAGCCTTATCTTAAAATATATATAAGAAACAGTACTTCTCCTACTTTAAGCGATTATTACCAACTAGGATATGTACTGTATCAAGCCAAAAAATATGACGAAGCTGTCACTTATTTTAATAAAATTACGGTAGGTGACATTTCACCTATTTCACAGAATGCCTATTATCAACTAGGTAATTCTTATTTAAAAACTCATAAAAAGAAAGAGGCATTAAGCGCTTTTAAAGCTGCGGCTGAAATGGATTTTGATAAAAGAATTCAAGAAAATGCTTATTTAAATTATGCTAAATTGAGCTATGAAGTAGGAAATCCATATGAATCTGCCTCTAAAGTTTTAAATACTTACTTAAGTAAATATCCCAAATCCAATTATACTCTTGAGATTAATGAATTACTAATTAGATCATATATTGATTCGGGTAATTTTTTAGAAGCTTCAAAAATTCTTTCTTCAATCCCAAACAAATCTCCTGAATTGAAACTTAAAGAGCAAGAAGTTGCTTATGCATATGGGGTACAGCTTTATAATCAAGGTAAGATCGAATTAGCCTCTAATGAATTTGAGAAAGCTATTCGTTTAAAAAATAATTCGGAATTTTATGCTCGCTCTCTATATTGGATGAGTGATTGTCAATATCAATTAGGTAATTATCGAAATTCTATAGATTATTTACAACTTTTACAAAGCACCGGCAAACTTATACCTGAAAGTCAGCAAATTATGTATCAAAAAGGATACTCTTTTTTAAAATTAAAGAATTTTGATAAGGCTGCTGATGCATTCCAGGAATATCTTAAAAATCCTAAGCAAGAATTTAAAGCGGATGCAGAGGTTAGACTAGCAGATGCTTTTTTAGGAAGTAATCACCTAGATCAGGCAGCCACTATGTACGAACAGGCTTATTCATCCAATAACGAAGATAAAGAATATTCTCAGTATCAAAAAGCTATTGTATACGGTCTTCAAAAAAATTACAAGAGTAAAATTACCGAACTTGAAAAATTTATAAAAGATTATCCTAAATCAATAAATACCATTAATGCTTATTTTGAATTAGGGTCGGCATATGCTGAAATTGGAGATTATAAGAATTCTAATACGTATTTTCAAAAAGTTATCAGCTTTTCAAAAAATAATGATTTGGTGGCTAAATCCTATATAAATATTGCTGATAATTTGACTACTCAAAAAGATTATCAAAAAGCTATTGTAAATTATGGAATTATTGCCGATACTTATGCCAAAACTGAGTATGCATTACAGGCTATTACTGGAGCAAAAACGGCTTTTATAGAAAGCGGCAAAGAAAACGAATACATAGATTGGGCTAAGAGCAAGGGATATAACATTGATAACGCTGAAGCTGAAGAGCTGACTTTTATGTCTGCCCAAAAGAAATTTTTAAATAAAGATTATGAAACAGCCTCTCAAGAATTTACTACTTTTTTAATTAAATTTCCTAATACAAGCCGTAAAATTTCTTCGCTTTATTATTTAGGAGAATGTAATTTTCAAAACAATAATTATACACAAGCTGTAAATGCATTGAAAGACGTAGCAAATTCATCCAATGAATTTCAAGAAGATGCTTTAGTAAGGCTTTCCCAAATTTATCTAAAACAGGAAAAAGATGGAGATGCTCAAAATTCCTTGGAATCTTTGTATAAAATTACTTCGAATCAAAATTATCGATCTTTTGCCGAATTAGAACTTATGTATATCTATTCCGATCAAAATGAATTTAGCAAGGCTAATGAGATGGCTGTAAAAGTGCTGAATAATTCAAAAAATTCTGCTACTGTAAAAGAACAAGCATCTTTAATCAAAGCGCGAAGCTTATATAATACTGGAAAAATCAAGGAAGCTAAATCAATATTTACAACACTTGAGCAATCTAAAAATAATGCCGTAAAAGCCGAGACTTTGTACTATAATGCTTTGTTTAAAAATATCGATAAAAAATACGAGGCCAGTAATTCAGTTATTTTTAATTTGACATCTAAATATTCTGATCAGCAGTATTGGGGAGCTAAAGCATTACTTATAATGAGCAACAATTATTTAAATCTTAAAGATAATTATCAGGCTACTTATATATTGGAGCAAATTATAGAAAATTATAAAGAGTTTCCAGATGTAATACAAGAAGCCCAAGCTCAGCTTAACAAAATTAAATAATTATACCAAGTTTAGAAGTTTATGAATACTCAATATAAAATACTGTCACTTATTTTTTTGCTAACTATTTTTACTAATTTAGGATATTCTCAGATTAAAGAAGAGACTTTAAACATTAGACAAAAGAAAAATCCGCAAGTTAATGTAAAAGATATAGAGAAAAAGAAAACAGACCCCGATAAATATCCACCGACGAATGAAAATATGCCATCAAAAAAGGATTCTTTAAATTATACTATTATCGATGTTCCGGCAGTTTCTGAGTTTCAAACTTCTCAGTTACCTCCTCAATCATTAAATACCGATTTTACTAATTCGTATTACGAAAATCATGCAAAAATCGGATACGGAACTAGAAATACATTGCTAGGAGATCTGTATTTCAATTATCCGATAAATAATAATTTATCTGGGATAAAATTGTCTACACTTTCTACTGATGGCCCTAAAAATAAATACGATTGGAAAACGTCCTCTACAAATATAGACGCCGAAGCTTTTTATATTTTTAAATTAAAAACAGGAAAATTACATTTTGCAGGAAATTATACCTATAACGGATCGAATTATTACGGACTAAATGTTCCAGAATTAAATGCTACTCCAGGGATGAATGTAAGACAAAATACAAACCAACTTACTTTTAAATCAGACTATGATATGTATAGCAATAATTACCTAGATAAAGCTTCTTTAAAAACCGGATATATGTGGGACAAGTTCGATTCTAAAGAAACTTTTGTCGACTTAAAAGCGAAGTTAGCTAAAAGCTCAGAAAATACAAATATTATGTTATCAGGTTTGAATTTTGGTGTAGAAGCAGATGTATTATTTAATTATACTTATACACATTTTGGTATAGATACTAAAAATAAATATTCTTTCCTTACTGCTGGATTTTCTCCCGTATTACGGATATCCAGTATGGGATCTTATCTTAAAGTCGGAGCCAATATCGCCTATAATGGAGAGTTAGAAGGCAACAATACAAAAATATTTTTTCATCCTAAAGCAGAATTTTTGTTCAATGCTGCCAAAGAAATTAGCGTCTATGCTGGTATAGACGGGGGAATAAAGTTAAATAATATGTCGAATCTATTTTCGGAAAATCCGTATTTATATTCTAATCAATTGCTCAGACCTACTAATGTACTTTATAAAGTATATGCTGGTGTGAAAGGAGATATTGATGAAAGTATAAAATATGAAGCAGAAGGTTCTTTCAGCAAAGCAGAAAATCTTTATTTTTATATGAAAAATCCTTACGATCTTACCATATCTTCTAATTTAAAACCCTACAATAGGTTAAATACTTTTAATGCTGTTTATGATGACGGAAATATTATTACCGTTAAGGGTGCTTTACAATACTTTTGGAACGGAGATTTAAGTTTCGGTTTGGAAGGTGAATATCATAACTATAATCTTGATGTACTTAAGCATGCATATAGCTTACCTGACTACAAGATCGGATTAGATGGAAATTATAAAACTTTAGAAGATAAATTGAAATTTGAGGCAAAATTATTTTTTACCGGAGAAAGAAAAAGTAATTATTTCTACTATGAACCTGTATCAGCAACTATTAAAGAAGGAATTACTACGTTGGATAGTTATGTTGATCTTAATCTCTCAGCTTCTTATAAATTGATAAATAATTTTTCAATATTTATAAATGGAACCAATTTATTCAGCAAAAATTATGAAAGATTTCAAGGATATAAAGTTTTAGGTGCTCAAGTGATGGGAGGTGTTTTAGTCCAATTTTAGTATATAATTTAGAGCAAAATTAATAACTTTATAATTCTTATTTTTGTCATTAATTTAATTAATTTATATCTATGTTCAAAAGATTAAGAACTATTTTTGAAGCTAACGGATTTGAGGTTATTTCTCGAATCTCGGAAAAATTTGGGGTACGTGCCTCTAAATTAAGGCTTCTATTTATTTATCTTTCGTTTATTACATTAGGTGGCATTTTTGCTTTATATCTTACTGGAGCTTTTTTTCTATGGATTAAAGATAGCATTATTATTAAGCGTCCCTCTGTATTCGATTTGTAAATTTTTAATTTTTTCAAGTATCTTTTCTGTTTTCTGTCGTTAGATCTTTCTTATCTTCTTTATTTTTAAAGAATTCAGAAGAACTTATGGAATTAAAATCCTCAGGATATTCATTTTTATATCTTTCCCAAAGTTCATCATCATCCGAGTGATCATATTCTTCCGTCTCCCAATTAGGTTTCTTCCTTTTTTTCCCTATATTTCTTAACATATAAGCTAATATAAATCCTGTTACTGCTCCCGAAAGATGACTTTCCCAAGAAATATGCTCTCCATTAAAAATTCCTAACAACTCTCTTGGGAATATTCCCCAAACCATACTCCCATATAAAAAAACGACTAGTAACGATACCGCCATTAATGTTTTTTCACCCCTAAAAATTCCACTAAAAAATAGAAAAAAAGCGAGTACATAAATAATTCCACTTGCTCCTATATGACATGACAAAATAGAAGAATTCATGATCGTAAAATCAGGCAACATCCAAACCACTATCCCTGATATTAGCCATCCATTGATTAACACGAAATAAGCTAATTTATCATAAAATTGAAAAGTAAAAAACGTTAAAACATATAATGGTACTGTATTACTGATTATATGCTTAAGATTTCCATGAAAAAGTGGGGCAAGTATGATCCCTCTCAATCCCTTAAAGCTTAGCGGTATAATTCCATAACATTCTTTTAAAATTATGAAATTTTGCAATAAATACACAAGCCAAATAACACCTATAAGTATGGTAGGAACTATAATGGCTTCTTTATGTATAGGGATCTTATGCACTGAGATTTATTATATGTATTTTTGATTCTTTTTTAATAAACTTAATTTTATCATATTATAATAAAAACGGCAAGAAATTTCTTACCGTTTTTATGTTATTATTTTATTATTAAAATTATAAGATTTTTTTCCATTCTTTAATAGCTTCTGTATTTAATCGGATGTAATCTTTATTTCCTTCTTTTTGGGCTCCCTCCAAAGATTTTTCAGCAGAATCTATTGCCCCTTTTATATCTCCTAATTTTGCCTGAATTTGTGATTTAACTCTAAAATACCAATAAGGAGATTCTCCTTGTTTCAAATCAATAGCCCTATTAATCCAATTCAAGGCTTTTTTCATATCTCCATTAGATTGTAAGTAGTAATTAGCTGAGGCATAATAAGCATTTGCATCAGCTTTTGGATTAGATAAAATCCCTTCTATACTTGCATTGGCTATCTTTTGGGTAGGCACATTAAAAATAACATCTGCTAACACTTGATCCCATATAAATTGTAAATGCGCAGAATTGTCTGAAAGGTTATTAATTCCAATAGTAAAAGATTCCACAGATTCCGCTAATTTTTTTATAGGCACTGTTGTCTTTAATACCACTTTATTATCATCCCATTTTTCAGGATTTCCCCAATTTTCATGATCCGAATAAAAAATTATATCCCATTTATCATCATAAGGAATCGTATATATGGCATATTTCCCTTTAGGAAGAGTTTTACCGTCGATTTCAATGTCATCACCAAATTTGATTGTCGTATTTTCATTGGCACCGGTTCTCCAAATTTGCCCATAAGGTACTAACCCACCGAAAATAACTCTTCCTTTTTTGTTAGGCCGTGAATAAACATATTCAACATCTGTTAAACCCACCATTTGCTCAACTTCAGCTTTTAAACTTGCTGCCGGAGTTTTTACTTGTTGAGCTTCACTAAAATGTGAAAATAATGTAAGAGCTGATAATAAGATTATTTTTTTCATATTTAATACCTTTATTTATTAACGATTTTTGCCCATGTATCTTTTAAAGTTACCGTCCTGTTAAATATAAGATGTTCAGTCGTTGAATCTTCATCTAAAGCAAAATATCCAAGTCTCTGAAATTGGTATTTATTACCAATATTTGCATCTTTCAAGCTAGGTTCGGCATATCCGTAAATAGTTTTTAAAGAATCCGGATTCAAAAAATTTAAAAAATCATCCTCCTGGGTGTCTGGAGATTCTTCTTTAAATAAACGATCATAAATTCTTACTTCAATAGGCAATGCATGTTTTACTGACACCCAATGTAAAGTTCCTTTTACTTTTCGCATACTTTCTTCTGTACCACTACCACTTTTGCTTTTATCGTCATAGGTACAGTAAATTGTCTGAATTACTCCATCATGATCTTTTTCTACAGATTCAGCTTTAATAATGTAAGCACCTTTTAATCTCACTTCTCCGCCTAGAGTCAATCGGAAAAACTTTTTGGGAGCTTCTTCTAAAAAATCTTCTCTTTCGATATATATTTCTCTTGAAAAAGGTACCTCTCTTTCGCCGGCATCTTTATCTTCTGGATTATTTTCAACAATTACCTTTTCCTCTTGATTTTCAGGATAATTGGTAATTATCACTTTAACAGGATTGATTACAGCCATCACTCTAGGCGCAATCTTATTTAAATGATCCCTTACTGTAAATTCTAACAAAGCAAAATCTATAATATTGTCTCTTTTTGCTACCCCTACCCTTTCCATAAAATCTTTAATGGCTTCCGGCGTGTACCCTCTTCTTCTCATACCTGATACCGTAGGCATTCGCGGATCATCCCATCCTGCTACATAATTTCCTTCAACCAAACGCAAAAGCTTTCTTTTACTGGTTATTGTATAACTCAAATTTAATCGAGCAAATTCACGTTGTTTACTCTTTACTTTTGTAGGTTCATATACTTGATCTAAAAACCATTCGTATAAAGGCCTATGATTTTCGAATTCCAACGAACATAAAGAATGAGAAATTTGCTCTATATAATCAGATTCACCATGAGTCCAATCATATAACGGATAGATGCACCAATCATTACCGGTTCTTTGATGATGTTTTTTCAAAATTCGGTACATAACAGGATCTCTCATATTCATATTGGGAGATTTCATATCTATTTTTGCGCGAAGCACACAACTTCCTTCTTCAAATTCTCCATCTTTCATTCTTTTTAAAAGATCTAGGTTCTCTTCTACACTTCTATTTCTATAAGGACTATCAATACCATCCTCAAAAGGATTCTTTTTTTGTTCATTAATTTGTTCAGAGGTTTGATTATCCACATATGCTTTTCCTTCTTTCACTAATTTTACCGCCCAATCATATAATTGTTGGAAATAATCAGAAGCATAGCACTCTTTATCCCAGCTATATCCTAACCATTCAACATCTTTTTTTATTGCCTCTACATATTCTTGATCTTCTTTTACTGGATTGGTATCATCAAAACGTAAATTAACAGGCACCTTATATTTATGCCCCAAACCGAAATTAATCCATATAGCTTTAATATGACCTACATGAAGATAGCCGTTGGGTTCGGGTGGAAATCTAAATCTCAATTTTTCTTTAGGAAAACCATTTTCCATATCCTCTTCTATAATCTGCTCTAAAAAATTTAAAGGTTTTGTTTCTTCTTGGTGCATAATATAATTTAGTTATAAGCTTACAAATTTAAGTCATTTTTAATAGTAAAATTCATATAATATTTCAAACATATAAAATATTTTCAATGATTTAACTTTTCTTAGATAAGGCTTTAAGAATATTTAAAAATATAGAATTCTCGCAAATTGATCAACGAAAATTATTAATTTTGTAGGATGAAGGAACGTTTCATTCCTATTTTATCGGGATTAATGACCATTTCCCTTATTGTTTTTGTGGGATTGCAGATTTTTTGGTTAAAACAGGCTATTGATGCTGGAGAACAGGATTTTTCCTCTCATGTCTATAAAGCACTAAACAGCTCTTCAAAAAAAATCAATACGATTGAAATTAATAAATTTTACAAACCCTTCACAAATTTTTATCAAGATATAAATAAACAGAAAGATTCCAGCACCATACAAACAGCAATGAGTGTTATTGATTCTCAATCTGTTAAATATATCATTTACAAAAAAACGATTGTCAATAAAAAACCTCTCGTCATCCCCTTTTCAAAAAAAGATACGCTAAAGATAACCAACTTATTGACAGACGAAGGAGTCCTCAAAATAAAAAAAGATTCTTTTCAAACCAATATTAGGCCCATTGAAAGAAATATTGAAAATAGTTTTATAAGTCCTAAATTTACATTGGATGAATTTGCTAGGTTAAGTGTTAATCAGATGAGCTTAGAATCGAGAGTTAATATCCAATTAATTGATTCTGTGGTTTATCTAGAACTAAAAAAACATAACATTAATACCGAATTTAAGTGCGGAATTCTCAATAATAAGCTTAAGCTTACCAAAATCCACAGCGAAGATTTTACTTTAAATAATAACCTTACTCAAAATTATAACGTTGTATTGTTTTCAGATGGAAAAGATAACGCTCAATATTATCTTTCTGTATATTTTCCTTCAAAGCAATACTCTGTACTAAATCCTATTTTAGGAGCAATTGGAGTTACCATTGCATCTACCCTCGTAATAATAGCTATCTATATAGCTTCGATATATTATATGTCTCAGCAAAAAAAGATTTCTGAAATAAAAACAGATTTCATTAATAATATGTCGCATGAATTTAAAACCCCTATTGCAACAATCAATATAGCCACGGATGCATTAAACTCAGAAAAAGTACAGTCAGAGCCAGATAAAATGAAATTTTATACCTCGCTAATAAAGCAAGAAAATGAAAGAATGAAAAAACAGGTAGAAATGGTTTTGAGAATGTCCAAACTTGAACGTAATGCTCTTCAGCTTATAAAAAAAGAAACGGATATAGAACAAATTTTAAAAAATAGCATTAAAACGGTTCGAATTCAGGTAGAACAAAGAGGGGGCACCATAAAAGAAGACTACCAAGCTAAAAAGCATGTGGGAAATGTAGATGGTTTTCACCTTACCAATGCTTTTGTAAATATCTTAGATAACGCGAATAAATATTCGTTGGAGAAACCCGAAATATATGTTAAAACTTATAATGACAAAAATAATTATGTAGTTGAAATATCCGACAAAGGCAAAGGAATGTCTGAAAATGTAATGAAAAGGATATTTGAAAAATTTTATCGGGAAGAAACTGGAAATATACATAATGTAAAAGGTCATGGTTTAGGTTTAACTTATGTGAAAAATATTATTAAGTTACATAATGGTGGTATTAAAGTTGTAAGTAAATTACATAAAGGAACCACCTTTATAGTACGAATTCCTCTAAATTAATAAATATCATGGATAAAAAAGTAAAGCTATTATTAGTAGAAGATGATCCAAGTTTTGGTGCTGTTTTAAAAGATTACCTATCTATTCACGATTACGATGTGACTCTTTCTGTGGATGGAGAAGATGGGCTAGAAAAGTTTAAAGCAGATCATTTCGATATTTGTCTTTCTGATGTAATGATGCCGAAAAAAGATGGATTTACGTTAGCCAAAGAAATCATTGACATAAATCCTGATGTTCCAATTATCTTTTTAACTGCAAAAAATATGCGTGAAGACATTTTAACTGGATATAAGCTTGGAGCAAATGATTATATAACAAAACCTTTTGATTCAGAAGTATTACTATATAAGATAAATGCAGTTTTACAAAGAAATTCAAATTCTACCGTTAGTTCAGAAAATGAAGATAAAGAAATCTATGAGATTTCTAATTTTAAATTTAACACAAAATTGAGACAATTAGAAGTTAATGGTAAAATGCACAAACTATCACCTAAAGAAAATGAACTTTTAAAACTTTTATGTAAATATAAAAATGATCTAATGCCGAGAGAAGAAGCGCTCACTAAAATTTGGCATAATGATAATTATTTCACCTCTCGAAGTATGGATGTATATATTGCTAAAATTAGAAAATTATTAAAAGATGACGACAATGTTGAAATTGTAAATATACATGGAGAAGGATTTCGCTTATTAGTGAAAGATTAACCTTACTATTTTTGTATGAAATAAGTTTTTTATTCTTCTTATATTATGAAGAATAAATGAACTTATTTTTACAATTTTTAATTTACTAACAATTTTTATTAATATTTAGACGATCTTTTCTTACCAATGGAGACCTTTGACAACTCTCAAAACATATTAGAATTAGAAAATGAAAAACCAAGTAAACTTATTTGGAAATATGCTATTCCGGCAATAATAGGAACTGTTGTAATAGCATTATACAATATTATTGACAGTATATATATAGGCCATGGACAAAATTTGGGAGACCATGCTATAGGTGGATTAGGAATTTTATTGCCGATTATGAATTTTATTTCAGGATTAGGTATGTTGGTTGGATCGGGTGCATCTACACGCACTTCTATATTCTTAGGACAAAAGGATATAAGATCAGCGGAAATAGTAGTCGGTAATTCTGTTTTATTAGCTGTTGTCTTAACCCTATTAATGATTATAGCTATTTATATTTTTATAGATCCTATTTTATTAGCCATTGGGTCTACTCCCCAAACATTTCCATTTGCTAAAGAATTCTTGGTATACTACCTCCCTGGAAATATATTTTTAACTGTAAATTATGCTCTTAATAGCATTATGCGCGCTTCTGGATATCCTAAAAAAGCTATGTACATGATGCTCATAGGTGTCGCAGCCAATATTATATTAGCCCCAATTTTTATATTTATATTACAATGGGGTATGAAAGGAGCCGCCATCGCTACCAATTTGTCTATGGCTATAGGTCTAGGAGTAGTATGTAAGCATTTTCTTAGCTCTCAATCAATTGTATCGTTTAAAGAATGTAATTTAAAACCTGATTTTAAAATCATATGGTCAATTATTAATGTGGGTTTTGCACCCTTTTTTATGTTAATTGCAGCATCTATTGTTGTTTTATTTATTAATAACAGACTTAATGTATACGGAGGTAGTACTGCAATAGAGGCTTATACCATCGCCAATAGACTTATTATGGTATTTATAATGGTATTAGTGGGACTAACACAGGGAATGCAACCCATCATAGGATACAATTTTGGAGCTAAAAATATGAAGAGGGTTAAAGAAACTTTAAATTATAGCCTTAAAACAGGTTTAACTATCGGATGTTTAGGCTTTTTATTTGGATTTCTTTTACCTAGCCTCGTAGTTCAACCCTTTAATCCATCTCCTAATTTAGCGAAAGAGGCGGCCGTAGCTTTACAAATTATGACTATAACACTACCATTAAGTGGTATACAGATGGTTATTTCAAACTTTTTTCAATGTATCGGAAAGGCTATCATAGCTTTTATTTTAAGCATGAGCAGACAATTTTTAATATTAGTTCCATCTTTATTTATTTTACCAAATTACCTAAAATTAAATGGTGTGTGGTGTTCTATACCTTTATCCGACTTCTTATCAACACTCTTAGCTGTAATCATATTTTATTGGCAACTTCGACAAGTTAAAATTTTAAATTAAACTATTTATTAACGATATGTTAAAATTAGTTTTTTTTTTATTTATATTTGCATTTCAATTTCATTACTATTAAACAATTAAATATGTTTAATTAATAATATATGATCATAGATTATCTTACAATAGAAAAAAAGCATCGATAAGTTAAATATTTACTAAATACAATTTTTTTAAGCCATGCAAGAAAAAAAAGCGTTATTTGTTCTTTCTCCTTTTGAATTACCTGACGTTGATTTAGCCTTAAAAACTATTAATACCGGGGCCTTTCCAATCCTACATTTGGGAAGAGATAAAAACAGAGCTATTCAAAGTTTAAATGAGCTCTCTGAAAAAACAAAAGAATCATTTGGAGTATGTTTCGTCTCGGAAAATATGACAGACATCTCACTTCCGGAAAATGTTACCAAAGTATTTATTCCCTTTAATTTTAAAATTTCCGTTAAAAAAAATGTGGAAATTTTTTACCAGATTCATTCTCTAGATGAGGCAGAAGAAGCCATCAAAATGGGTGCGGAATCTATCATATTAAAAGGGAATGAAGGCGCAGGAAAAGTGGCTTATGAATCTTCATATGTTCTTTTACAAGGAATAAAAAATAAGCACAAAAAATTAAAAACTAAAATTTACATACAAGGAGGAATGGGTATTCATACCTCAGCTGCCGCCTTAGCAATGGGAGCGCAAGGTATTATACTTGATAGTCAAATCGCTCTTTTTCCAGAATGTAGCATTTCTAAAGAATTAAAAAATATTTTTAATAAATTAAGCGGAAGTGAAACTGTTATTATTGACAATTTTAGAATTCTACTTAGAAAAAATTCTCCTGAACTACCTATACAACCTAAATTTGAAGATATTCTACCATTTTTAGGCGGTCTTGATCTTTCTCAAAATATACTTCCAATGGGACAAGATATCTGTCTATCTGTAGATTTTGTAGAACGTTATAAAAAACTTGAAAATTTAATTATAGCTATTCAAGAAGCTGCTTACGGACATTTACTACAAGCTAAAAATTTAAATATTATTGGAGAGCACAGTCCCCTTGCTCAGGAATTGGGAACCCGATTTCCAATTGCACAAGGACCAATGGCTAGGGTTAGTGATGTACCTGAATTTGCAAATGAAATTGCTAAAGAAGGAGGTGTTCCATTCATAGCAATGAGTCTTATGGTAGGACAAGCAGCTAAAGATGCTGTAGAAAAAACTCATACCCTACTTAAAGATAAAGCTTGGGGTGTTGGTATACTAGGATTTGCTCCCGCACAATTGCGAGATGAGCAAATGAAATACATTTTAGAAAATAAGCCTCCTTTTATTATTATTGCAGGCGGTAGACCTTCCTTAGCCAAACCTTATGAAAAAGAAGGAATTAAAGCTTTTTTACATGTACCTTCAGTAGCTCTATTGGATATGTTCCTAAAAGAAGGTGCCAGAAAATTTATATTTGAAGGAAGAGAAAGTGGTGGGCACGTTGGCCCATTGCCTAGTATGGTACTTTGGGAGAAGCAAATCTACCGTTTATTAAAAGACGATCAGCCTTCAACCTTGAATATTTTCTTTGCTGGAGGAATTCATGATGCATTTTCTTCTGCCTTTATTTCAATCATGTCTGCTTCATTAGCAGCAAAAGGAGCTAAAATAGGTATTTTAATGGGTACCTCTTACCTATTTACCAAGGAAGCTGTAAAAACAGGCGCTATCTCTGAAGAATATCAAAAACAATCTGTAGCTCATGATAAAACAGTTTTATTAGAAGCTGCTCCAGGACAAGAAACCAGAGCTTTACCTACTCCTTTCACTAAGCTCTTCGATCAAGAAAAACAACGTTTATTTGCTGAAGGCTTAGATTCCAAAGAAGTTTGGCTGAAATTGGAAGAAATGAATTTAGGGCGTCAAAGAATCGCTGCAAAAGGTATTGAAAGACAAGGAAAAGAGCTCGTAAAACTAACAAGTGACGAACAATTAGATAAAGGAGTGTTTATGATAGGCCAGGTAGGTGCTCTAAGGAGCAAATCTCTCTCTATAAAAGAACTCCATAAAGAAGTGGCTATTGAAAATAATAAAGTCATTTCTCAATTGAATAATCTTGTAGAACCTGCCCGGGAGTCAAGCAACTCCAAACTTGCAATAGTAGGAATGGCAGGTATTTTCCCACAAGCAAGAACTTTAGAAGAATATTGGAAAAATATACTATCAGGAAAAGATTGTATAACTGAAGTTCCTGATGATAGATGGAATAAAGAATTATTCTATAATCCGGACACAAGAGATACAGATTTCGTATCTTCAAAATGGGGCGGATTTATACCTACCATAGACTTTGATCCATTAGAATTCGGCATCCCGCCACAGTCATTAGCTTCTATAGAGCCTGTACAATTATTAAGCCTTTTAGTAGCAAAGAGAGCCTTAGAAGATGCCGGATATGACATGAAGACTTTCGATGGAGAGAATACATCTGTAATAATTGGAGCTGAAGGTGCTACAGAACTAGCATCTAGCTATGGTTTTAGAGGTTACGCTAAACAAGTTTTCGGAGATCTTCCCGAAGAATTAAAAAGTATGCTTCCTAAATTAAATGAAGACTCATTTCCTGGAGTTTTATCTAACGTTGTAGCAGGAAGAATTACTAATCGTCTTAATTTAGGAGGAACTAATTATACTGTAGATGCAGCTTGTGGTGCTTCTTTAGCAGCCGTAGATATAGGTTGCCAAGAATTACAGAATAAAAGAACCGATATTGCAGTTATTGGAGGTGCTGACTTACACAATGGACTGAATGACTTTTTAATGTTTTCAGCTACCCATGCCCTTTCAAAAAAAGGAAAATGTGCCTCTTTTGATGCTAATTCCGATGGAATTGCGCTAGGAGAAGGTATAGGAATGATTGTAGTAAAAAGGTTGGAAGATGCAGAAAGAGATGGTGATAGAATATATGCTGTAATCAGAGGAAGCGGTGCCAGCAGTGATGGGAAAAGTTTAGGTATGACCGCTCCAAATAAAAGAGGGCAAATGAAAGCCCTACAAAGAGCCTATAAGCATGCAGGTATTTTACCTTCTGAGGTAGAATTAATTGAGGCTCACGGAACCGGAACTGTAGTTGGAGATAAAACTGAATTAAGTGCATTAACCGAAATGTTTTTAGAGTCCGGGGCATTAGTAGGACAAACTCACTTAGGCTCCGTAAAAACACAAATCGGACATACAAAATGTGCCGCAGGAATGGCTGGATTAATTAAAACAGCCTTATCAACCTATTACGGTATTCAACCCCCAACTATTAATTTAACGAATCCAAATTCTTTTTATAATAAAGATAGTAGTCCATTTAAATTTAACACCAAAGCAGGAATTTGGAGCAGTGAAAAAAGAATATCAGGAGTTAGTGCCTTTGGTTTTGGTGGAACCAATTTTCACGTAGTTTTGGAAAATTATAAGTCAGATATTCCATCTACAAGCAGCTTAACTGCATGGCCCTCTGAATTGTTCGTTTTAAAAGGAGATAATTTACGAGAAGCCAAACAAGTAGCTCAAAAAATTAAAAACTTATTACTTATAAATAGCACATTAAATATAAAAGATATTGCTTATAGTTTAGCTGTTGCTAACACTAAAGAAATTCAAGCTTCAATAGTTGCTTCGAATACTTTTGAACTAGAAAATAAAATTGATATTTTCCTTTCTGGTAAAGAAGATGCAGGAATTTATTTAAGAGCTCCTAAGGAAGGTAAAGTAGCCTTTTTGTTTTCAGGACAAGGTAGCCAAAGAATTAATATGGCCCGCGATCTTTTTGTAGCATTCCCGTCAATGAGATCTTTATTGCTTAAGAATAAAGAATATGAAAAAATATTATTCCCCCATACCGTATTCGATGAGGAAAGTAAAAAATTACAACAAGCTATAATCACAAAAACACAAAACGCACAACCTACTTTAGGTATTGTAGATTATGCTATTGCTAGCTTCTTAAGATTTTTGGGAATAGAGCCGGATATGATTGCCGGACATAGCTATGGAGAACTTCCTGCCTTAAGTTTTGCCGGCGTTTTCAAACCTGAAGAATTGGTTTCTTTAAGTAGAAAAAGAGCGAATGCGATTTTAGAAGCAGTAGGTCATGACAAAGGTAAAATGATTGCTTTAAATCTACCGGAATCTGAAATAAAATTATTACTTGAAAAAGAAAAAGAAGTATGGGCTGTAAATTTCAATTCCAATAAACAAACTATTATGGCAGGTTCCACTGCCGGCATGGATAAGTTTATGAAGAAATTAACAGATAATAAAATAACTTACAGAGAATTAGCTGTTGATTGTGCCTTTCATAGCCCATTATTAAATAAGTCTAAAGATATATACTTAAAAGAACTTAGCAAAGTTGATTTTAAATCTCCGAATTTAGCAGTTTGGTCCAATACAACTGCCGAATTATATCCTTCACAACCAGATGAAATCAAAAAACGTTTAGCTGAACATTTAATCAATCCGGTATACTTTACAAAGGAGGTTACTAGAATGTATGCTGAAGGAGCAAGAGTTTTCATTGAAACCGGTCCTGGCAAAGTATTAATAAATCTTGTTCAATCTACTTTAGGTAATCAAGAAATTACGGCCATACATACTGAAGAAAAAGAAAAAGAAGGTATTAACTTCTTGCTTCATGCTTTAGCTAAATACATTGCTACGGGTAGAAATATAGATCTAGAAAAATTATTTGAAGGAAGAAAAGTATCAACTATAAATCTTGATGAACCGAAAAATTATAAAAAGAAATCAACAAATTGGTTAATCAATGGTCATTATGCAGTACCTTCTGTAGGTACCCTTCCTCCAAACGGAGCCCTTCCAATTAGTAAACCAATTAATTTAAATTATGGCGCCATTTCCGATAATCATACCATGAATAATAATCTTACTCAAGCTGACCAAGTTATCCTTGAATATTTAGGTAACATGAGATCTATGATACAAAACCAAAGAGACGTTATGTTAGGTTACTTTGGTCAAAATCCAGGAACTATCGCAGCTCCTCAGGCAAGAACAACCATACAAGTTCCAGTTCAAAATAATTCTATTGTTACCTCACAACAACAAGTCGTTGTAGCATCACAAGCAAGTACTCCTGCTCAGGTATCCGCTAAAAATACTACACCGGCTTTATCTATTGAAGTTATTAAAGACACTTTACTTGAAACAGTCAGTGAGAAAACAGGTTATCCTATTGACATGCTAGGTCTGGATATGGATTTGGAAGCAGATTTAAGCATCGATTCCATTAAAAGAATGGAAATTATCGGTGCATTAAAAGAAAAATTAAAAATAACTGCTGATTTCGAAGAATCAGAAGATGCTATTGAAAAAATGGCTTCTATAAAAACCCTTAGTGGTGTTATTGGTTGGATGGAAGAATTAGTTAAATCTGAACAATCCACATCCCAAGCAATAGTTGTTGCTACTAATATTTTGCCTGAAGCTATACCTAGTGCTAAAAAAGAAGTTTTTTCAATAGAAACTATTAAAGACGCTTTACTTAATACCGTTAGTGAAAAAACAGGCTATCCCATTGATATGCTAGGATTAGATTTAGATTTAGAAGCAGATTTAAGTATTGATTCTATTAAAAGAATGGAAATCATAGGTGCATTACGTGAAAAATTAAATATCACCTCTGATTTTGAAGAATCAGAAGATGCTATTGAAAAAATGGCTTCCATAAAAACTCTTAATGGAGTAATTGGATGGATTGAAGATCTTGCAAATGGTGATTCTTCCGACAAATCCGATAATAAAATTGTTGCCAAACCGACCGTTAATAAAATATCCTTTGAAGCTGAAAAAGATGAGCCCCTTCTACGAACTCGTTTTGAATTAGAGAAATATTCTATAAATTCAACCGAAAAAATCACTATAGAAGGTAAAAAATTTGCCTTAACAGATGATGGTAAATCCTTAGCTAAAAACATAAAAAAAGCTCTTGAAGCTAAAGGAGCCATAGTTGATATTATTTCCGATAATAATACAAATATTTCCTCTTATGACGGTCTACTAATTTTAGCATCATCTAAAGCTACTAAACATTATACCATTAAAGACGCATTTACTTTAATAAAAAGCGCTGATATGGATCGTATTAAATGGATATATAGTTTCAGCGACCTTATGGGAGAATTAGAAGGCAAAAAGAATCGTAAAGAATTGAAAAAGATTCAAGGTTTCCCAGGATTAATAAAAAGTTTAGCTCGTGAATATTCTAAAATAAATTGTAGAGCTATTGTATCCAATACCCTTTTTACTGCTGAAGGTATATCACAAATCGTTTTAGATGAAATACAAACATCTGATATTGCTGCTGAAGTTATCTATAAAGGGACTGATCGTTTTCGTTTAAACCTAGTGCCGGAAGATATATCAGTAAATGGTAATTCTCAACTTAACTTAGAAAAAGATTCTGTAGTTTTGGTATTAGGAGGAGCACAAGGAATTACTGCTGAACTTACCAATCAATTATCTACAGAATATCCTTGTCATTATATTTTAGTAGGAAGGTCTGCTGAACCCACTGAAGAAGATAAAAAATACATTTCATTAAAAGATAAAAATGAAATTCGTAAATATCTTATCAATGAAGAGCAAATGAAAACTCCAACTGAAATTGAGAAAAAAGCACAAAAAATTGATAAAACCAACCATATCATACAAACTATTTCCAATATTGAAAAATCCGGTTCTAAAGTTACCTATGTTTCACTAGATGTAACTGATGAAAAAAGATTAAGAAGCCTTATAAAAGATACTTACAAACAATATGGAAGAATCGACGGATTCATTCATGCTGCAGGACTTTTAGTGGATAAATTATTTACACACAAAACACTTGAAGCATTTGAACAAGTATATAGCACTAAAATAAATCCACTACATGTAATATTAGATGAGCTTCAAAGCGATGTTAAATTTATTGTTTTCTTCAGTAGTATTGCTTCTGTATATGGAAATAGAGGGCAAACCGATTATGCTTCTGCAAACAGTGTATTTGATATGACAGCATGGGCAATCAAAGATAAAATAAATGCTCGGGTGCTAACTATCAATTGGGGACCATGGAAAGGAGCAGGAATGGTATCAAGTGCATTAGAAAACGAATTTAATAAAAGAGGGGTTGCTTTAATTCCTTTAAAGCAAGGTGCTAGAGAATTCGTAAATGAATTGAAGTATGGTAATGATAACCAAGTTTTAATTATGGGGGGAAGTGATCACGGTGTAAAACAATTTTTCGGAATCTGAGTATAGCACACTATGAAAGATACAGATATTGCAATTGTAGGAATGTCTTGTTTCCTACCAGGAGCAACTAATATCAATGATTTCTGGAGCAATCTTGTGCATGGAACCAATTCTATAACAAACGTTCCCGAAGAAAAAATTGATTCAACCTACTTCAAAAATAATTCAAATAAAATAGATTATATTTACTGTAATAAAGGAGGATTTATTCCTCCTATTACAATAGATCCTGTTAAAATAGGAATATCTCCAGAACGGGTCAAGAGTTTAGACCCTATACAGATATTAATTATAAAATTAATATACCAAGCATTAGAAGATGCTTCTGTATTTGAGAGAAAAGTTCCTTTGAAAAAATGTTCGATTATTATTGGAAAAGAAAATTATATTAGTTCCAATGATCTGAAAAGAATCGATATTGTCCATACAAGTGAACAAATAGCTTTAGCAGTTAAAAATGTATTCCCTTCAGTTTCTGAGGAAGAAATTGAAAAAGTAAAAAATGCCTTTCAAAAAGATAAAGGTGCACAACAAAACGATTTAATTATAGAAAATACAGCCAAATCTATTGCGGGAATCGTTGCCTCACATTTTAAAACAGAAGGAAAGGCCTATACTATAGATGCTTCTGAGTTAAGTTCTATATTTGCTATAGAACAATCTATCCAGGAATTACTGAATGATGAAGTTGATATGGCAATAGCCGGAGGAATGCAATTCAGTCAAAATTCTCCCTATTGGAGTATTTTTTCAAACTCAGGTTTATTATCACATAAACAAGAAATAAAACCTTTTAGTGAAGAGGCTGATGGGTTGCTATTAAGTGAAGGTGCCGGTTTCGTTGTTCTAAAAAAATTAAGTAAAGCAATTTCCGATAATGATCGTATCTATGCTGTTATTAAAGGTGTGAGTATAACATCCGGGACGAATAATTTCGAAGAAGGACAAAAAAAAGCTATTGAAAAAGCTTGGAAAAAAGCGAAAGTAAAATCGAAAGATATAGGATATATTGAAGCCAACGGAACGGCTATTAAAGACAATGATAAAATTGAGTTGAATACTCTTTCTCAATTCTTTAAAAATCAAAAAGTATTAATTGGATCCGTAAAATCCAATATAGGACATATGATTTCCGCGGCAGGTATAGCTGCTTTAATTAAAACCGCATTATCCTTATATAATAAGAAAATCCCGCCAACTTTACATTGCGAAAAACCAGATAATATTCTTCAAAACACTCAGATCATACCTGTTACGGAAATAACTGATTGGGACGAAAAAAATATACCTTTACATGCAGGAATTAGTACATTTGGAATTGATGGAACAAGTGCCCATACCGTACTACAAGCCTATCATCATTCGAAGGAAGAAACAACCTTATTACCGGACTTTGAAACTGAGGCCGTAGCACTTTCTTCACCAACTAAAGAAGCATTATTAGAAGCCTTAGATAAAAAAAACTTTTCCATTTCAAATCCAAACGATACCTATCGATTAGTTTTATTTAATCCAACTCCTGAAAGGATTGAAAAAGCCAAAAAACTTATTTCAAAAGATAAACCTTGGAAAGGCAGACAAGATATCTGGTTTTCAAATGAACCTTTATTACAAAATAATGAAAAAATAGTATTTTTATTTCCAGGTTTTGATCTTTCTTCAAATCCGGAAGTAGATAGCCTTTCTAAACATTTCGGCTTCAAAATTCCTAAAGAAAGAATTACAGGAAACTTATTACTTGATCAAGCATTTAAGCAATTTCATGGAGGTGAAATTATAGTTGAAGCCTTAAGAAAAATAGGTGTTGTTCCCGATATGACTGCAGGACATAGCTTAGGGGAATGGTTTGCTGCCAAAGCCGGAGGTCTTGTTTCAAATGAATCTGTAGAAAATTTACTAAATTCTATGGATCCGGAAAAATATAAAATGGACGATGTATATTTCATTGCCATAGGTGCAGGAGCTGAAACAGTACAACCTATAATTGATAAAATCCCTGACCTTTATTTATCTAATGATAATTGTCCAAGTCAAGTACTATTATGTGGAACAGAACAGGCAAAAGATGAATTAATAAAAATTTTAAAAAATAAAAGTCTATTTTATCAAATTTTAGATTTCAAATCAGGGTTTCATTCTCCATTCTTAAAAAAGAAACTTTATTTATTAGAAGATCTCAATTATATAAAAATCCAGAAAAATGATATTCCTGTTTGGTCAGCTACCACATTAGACGTCTATCCTCATGATTTTGACTCATTTAGAGACTTGACTTTAAAGCATCTAACGCAGGCTGTTCTTTTTCGCGAATTAATTGAAAAATTATATAAAAAAGAAAATGCTCGGTTTTTCATACAAATTGGTAGCGGAAGTCTTATTGGATTTATAGATGATATTCTTAGAAATAAAAAGTATGCTGCAATTTCAGCAACCGCACTAAGAGTTTCTACTTTAGAACAGTTGAGAAGAGTCATCGCTTTATTATTTATTGAAGGGAGAGATTTTAACATTTCTTTAATGGGTATTAAAACCGATAAAAATTATTCTGCAAATGAGATGCATGTTTATGATAGCCAATCATTAATAAAAGACTTTCCTTTATTACAAGAATTAACTAATAAATATAAAGTTCATCATACTTCAGAATCAGAATCAATAAATTCTCTTTTTATCAAATCAAATCACCCGGTTATCCAGGCCATGAATGACTATACACAAGAGTTGATTCTGATGCAAAAGGAGTTTGCAGAAATAGTTAAAAATCAAAAACAATTTACTACTAATACAAACTTTACAACTATTAACCCTGTTCAAAGAAATGAATATATTACTCAGCAGCCAGTTGTTTCTCAAGTTGAAATTCCTGAAATAACAAAAGTGGGTAGTAATTTTGTAGAAGATCTATATATAGAGCTAAAAGATCATCCTTATATAATTGATCATTCTTTATTTAAGCAACCCAAACATTGGACTGTCATCGAAGATATATGTCCGGTTATACCTATGACCATGACTTTTGAGCTATTAATTGAGACAGCCCATAAACAAAATTTAAATAAAAAGGTTTTACGTTTAGGGCCAGTCAGTGTATTCCAATGGATGAAAGTATTTAAGCCATTTCATCACACTATTGAAGGAACTTGGAAGACAGAAAATCTGATTTCGTTAAAAATTAAAAATTTTGCCAATGGTGAGGTTACTTTAGGAGACGCTTATCCGAATTTAGATCCTGTTTATCTTAAAGATATTGATTGGGGAGAGAACGAAGTTATTCCTCCTTCTCCTGAAATAATTTATAAAGATAATATGTTTCACGGTCCCGGATATCAGGGTATTTTAGAAGTCACAAACATTTCTAAAAAAGGATTAAGAGGAATCGTAAAGAAATCTTTTGGTAAAGGATCTTTACTTGATACCATTGGTCAGCTTTATGGATTATATCTTCAACTAATGTTAAAAGATGAATCTAAAGTAAGTTTCCCAGTAAAAATAGAAGAAATTAATTTTTATCAGGACGTAGCTGATCAAGAAGGAATCTTTGAATGCATATGTCTTCAAAAGTCTTTTGAAAATAAATTGGCCGTTGCTGATATTATTATGAAGAGAGACGGTAAAGTTTGGTGTGTTATTAAAGGATGGAAGAGCCAAATCTTTGAAGGGTTTGATGATCAATTATGGAATACTAATATGAACCCTTCAGAACATATCTTAGCAAAGGAAATAGCTCCTGGAATTTATTTCTTTTATGATAAATATAAAAAAGCTGTGAATCAGGATTTCTTAATGCATATCTATTTAAATACGGAAGAAAAACGACATTACGATTCTTTAATGTTAAATAAGAAAAAAGATTTCTTAATTAGTCGTGTATGTGTTAAAGATAGTGTAAGAGATCATATTAAAAATCTTTGCGGAAAAAAATATTTCCCTATTGAATTTTCAATCCAACACGATTCAAATAACAAGCCTTCAATACATGGGGTTCCCGAAACTAAAGGATTGGAAATCTCAATCGCTCATAAAGGAAGTAATACCGTATGCATGGTATCCCATAAACCTGTAGGCATTGACCTTGAAATTATCGAAAAAAGAGACAAAAGCTTCTTAGATATAGCATTTACAGAAAAGGAATTAGACCTAATAAAATCAAAAGATATAGCAGAATGGAGCACCCGATTTTGGGTTGCCAAAGAAGCTTATGGAAAAATGTTAGGGGTGGGACTTAAAGGAAACCCTAAACAGTATGAAATAGCATCTATTGATGGTGAAAACTTAACCATTAATGATACAATAATAAAAACAAATAAACATAATAATAAATTTATAATTGGATGGACTCTATAGAAAAACAAAAAGAAGATATTTTTAAATCACTTAAAAATTTTATAGCTGAAGTTGTCGGTGAAGATGTAGCTGAAGAATTAAATATTGAGCCTGAAAGCGTATTCACAAGAGATTTAGAAATGGACAGTATTGAAATTGTTTCATTTGCTGAAAAAGTAAAAGCTGCCTATGGTGACAATATTGATTTTAACGGATGGTTATCAGGTATGGAAATGGAGCAATTAATCAATTTATCAATCAACGATGTCGTTAATTATATTGTAGATGCCAATAGTTCAAATAAATAATAGAAAAACTCATATATTAGAATTAAATCAAGAAGCTTCAGAAACCATTGTAATGGTTCACGGGATGTTTACTAATCTTTCAATATTTTATTTTAATATAGCTCCGGAACTAGCTAAAAAATACCGCGTGGTTATGTATGATTTACGTAGCCACGGCCTTAGTGGTAAAATGGATATGGGATATGATCTAGAAACTCTATCTCAAGATCTGTTAGAACTATTAGATTATTTAAATTTATCAAAAGTTGATCTGGTTGGATATAGTTTTGGAGGATTGATTTCTCTATATACAGCCATACATTACCCTGAAAAAGTAAAAAAAATAGCTATTATAGATTCTCCAATTACTGATAAAAATGGAGATACCGAAGCTATTCTAGAAAAATACGGTAATGAATTTTTAGAACACTATATGAAAAATTATAGTATTTCAACAAATATTACTCCAAATAATAAACAACTTGAAAAAAGTAAAAAATTATTTAATTTTTTACTTCATAGAACTTCGATGCCTCAGGATTTAATTAAAGATAAGGGGTTTTCTTCGCAAGAAAATATGAGTCTCATAAAAAATCAAACTTTGTTACTTTATGGAAATGAATCTGATTGTTTACCGGATGGTAAACTTTTAAAATCCTATATTCCTAATTCCACATTATTTTCAGGAACAGGTGATCATAATATACCAATTCTAAATCCGGAATGGATTAACGAAAAACTAAGTGAATTTTTTATTTAATAAATTAAATCAATTACCAGATGGCAAGATTTGCTTTTATCGTTCCTCCCCTTACGGGGCATATTAACCCAACGTTAAGCTTAGGTAATGAACTTTTAAAAAGAAATCATAAGGTTTCCTGGATTAGCTTAGATCCTAATCTTAAAGAACTATTACCGGAAAAAGGTCAAGCAATTGTACTCCCTATTGATATGGATGAAGAGGGAAAAAATAAAATTTTTGATCATGCAAGAGAGCTTCAGAAAAAAAAAGTATATGGGATTGATAGCCTTAAATTCTTATATGAAGAAGTACTTACTCCCATGAATTCATTAATGATGGGTGGAATTGAAAATGCATTAGAAGAAATTAAACCAGATGTGATTATTTCTGATCATCAAATTTTTTCCGGAGCAATTGTTTCATTTAAAAAAAATATACCTTATGCTACTTCTGTTACAGCACCTGCTTCAATTAAGGTAAATCCTTCCTTTCCTAAAATTCATGAATGGGAAGGAGAACAAGTGGTAGCTTTTCAAAATAAATATGGAATTTCCGGAAATGTTCGTCTCGATTGTTCCGAATTATTAACTTTAGTATATACATCAAGAGAATTTTTCGGCGAAGCGGATTTACCATCTCATTACAAATTTATTGGGCCTGTAATTGCTCCACGCTCTCAGAGAATTGGTTTTGATTGGTCAAAATTAGCAAAGATGGTCCAAAATCGTCCTAAAATTTTAGTAAGTATAGGAACAACTTTTGATCATACCCAGAAACAACAATTTTTTAGTAAAGTAGTTGACGCTTTAAAAGATGAAAATATTACGGTTATAGTTGTATCTGATCCTGACCTATTTGAGTTTATACCTGATAATTTTATTATCCAAAAACAGATACCTCAACTAGAAGTAATTCAGCATATGCAAGCAGTAATTTGCCACGGAGGAAACAACACAGTATGTGAAGCTCTTTCTTATGGTATTCCATTGATAGTAATTCCTATAGCCTACGATCAATCTTTTGTATCGAGCTGTGTAACTGATAGTAGTGCAGGAATCCGTTTAAATTTTAATCGTTTTAAAGCTTCTCATCTTAAAGAAGCAGTACATTCCATATTAACAAATAATTTATATAAAAATAATGCAAAGATGATTCAACGTTCATTCGAAATGGCTGGAGGAGTTAATAAAGGAGCAGATTATTTACAAACACTAGTAAAAAATTAAAATTATGTCAAAATTCTTATTTGTTGTTCCTCCTTTTTTTGGGCATATTAATCCCAGCCTAAGTATTGGTAGAACTTTATTAGAAAAAGGCCATGAAGTAGCATGGGCCGGATTAACCGAAATTAAAGCTGAAACTATACCGTCAGGTGGTAGTTTTTTTATTTTAAAAGAATCTTATCAAAAAAATAAAGAAGTAATACAAGATATCATTAAATTACAAGATAAAGGCGCAAATTTACCTGCTTTAGAAGCATTAAAACTAGGGCTGCAAGATACTTATATCCCTTTTGCTAAAATTATGTTTGAAGAATTGGCTAAACTAGTTGATACTTATCAACCGGATGTTATTATTAATGATTGTATTACATTTGCTGGAGCGCTTGTTGCTCATGTAAAAAATATTCCATTAGCTACTATTACTCCGGTAACACCTAATACCTTGCATGATCCGGGCACTGCTCCTAAAGTGACAAAGTGGGTTCACGATTCCATAATTGGTTTACAAAATTCAGTAGGTATATCAGGCGATGAAGAACTAATTTCTTCTAAAGAAGTTAATATGTTTTATACTTCTCAAAAACTTGCCGGATATAAAGATGGAGAATATCCTTCGTATATGAAATTCATAGGTGCATTAACTGGACGTCCGGATAATACTCCTTTTGATTGGGATCGGTTTAATAAATTCAATAATCCTAAAATTTATATTTCTTTAGGTACTGTTTTAGTCGATATAAGAAAAGAATTTTTCAGCCGAATGATTGAAGCTCTTAAAGATAAAAATATAACTGTTGTTGCTGCAACAGATCCTTCTATTCTAGAAAAATGGCCAGATAACTTTATCGTACAAAGCTACGTTCCGCAGCTTAAACTTCTTAAACATATTGATGTGGTTATTGGTCATGGAGGATTAAATACTGTTTGCGATACTTATATGAACGGTATTCCCATGCTCATTATTCCTATAGCTTTTGACCAATCTCATACTGCTACCTTAATTGATCAATATGGTTGCGGTATACGATTGAAATACAAACGTATGAAAACTAAGGATATTGAACAAGCCGTTGATGACTTATTGTATAATGAAAAATACAAAAAGGCTGCAAAAGAGATTCAACAATCCTTCATCGAAGCTGGCGGAAATAAAAAAGCTGCTGAATTAATTGAAAGTCTTACTAATAATAAATAAATCTATATAATATTAAATTTCTAACAATATGGAAAAATCATCTGAAAAAAATATTTTCCTTTTGCTTTTTATATACATAGTAAGTACTTTGTTTATTTGTTCTAAGATGTCTCCACTTTACATTACTAATGAATGGGCAGACCCCAACATATATTTTAATGTTGCAAAAGGTATGGTAAATGGAAAAGCTTTATATACCGAAATATTCGATCATAAAGGGCCCTTTATATTTTTTATTTATGCAACTGGATATATCATTTCAAATACTAATTTTTTTGGAATGTATTTAGTTGAAATTATATTCTGGTATTTACTTGCAATATCTTTATACCTAAGTGCTCGATTATATTTGAATAAAGTATCTTCTTTCCTTATAACTTTACCATTTTTTGTTTGCATAGTTAAAATAATGAAGGCAGGTGGTTCGGCAGAAGAATTCATTTTATGTATGGAAGGAATAAGCTTGTACTTATATTTAAAATATTTTAAAATGGAGAACCCTGTACACAAGCCAAAATATATGTTCATACACGGAATTTTGGTTACTGCTGTTATGCTAACAAAAATAAATCTTATAGCTTTTTGGTTCTTTCCTCTTTTAGCCATATTTTTAAATATACTTTATCATAAAGAATTTAAAAATTTTTACATAAATATTATAGCATTTATTTTAGGATCTTTAGTTATTGCTATCCCAGTAATTGGATATCTTTATACCCATAATTGTTTAGAAGAAGCTTACAAAATTTATATAGAATTAAATAGTGCCTATGCAAAATTAGGTTCGCCAAGGAAAATATTTTTTAGATTATTGGGAAGAATACTTTATCTATTTCTCGAACCAACTTGTTTATTTTTATTAGGATTTATGGGAATATTTTTATTCCCGTTTAAGTACATCAATAATTTATTTGAGAGATGGGGATTATTTTTAGCCGCAATCATTTTATATATTGCAATATTTATGGGTAAATTTCAATATTATTACCCTATTCCATTTCTAATATTTGGATTCGTCGGATTTATATATTTGGGATTATTTTTAAAAAAATATATTAACAATGTGAATTTTTACTCAAATAAGCCTTATATTATTTTTATTTTGTTTTTCCTTTTCACTTCTGCAGGTATATCAGGCCTTGATAATACGCGTGTAGAAGCTTGGATATTGAAAGATGACAATTATGGCCGTAAAGCTTTAATGACCATGCGTCTTAAAAAAGAAATTATGAAAGAAAAAAATCCAACTCTATTAAATTTAGGGTTTGGTTTAGCTAATAATCTTTTTACAACCTGTAATATTGTTCCAAATATTAAATATTTTGTTACTCCAAATCTTTCATATAAATTTTATCCTCAAATGAGAGATGAACAGTTACAATATATAAAAGACAAAAAAACTGATTTCGTAATTATACAACAATATATACCTGGTAATGGTTATTATGATGACAAAAACCCTATTGAAGTAGCCGAAAAATTAAAATATAACCCTATTCTTTTAGAAAATTACAAATTAATCCTAACCGACTCTATTGTTAATTGTATTGATGAAAGATCTGTAGATATTTATTTTTTATATAAGAAAAAAAAATAAACATTTAAATATATGAATAAAAAAAGAGTTCAAATTTAAATTTGAACTCTTTTTTATTACTTTTTATTATTTATATTTGAGTAAGACGTAGGGTATTTGTCAAACTATTTGCAAAAGATGGCATAGCATTAAGATTAATTACAAAATCTCCAGGCTTGATGTATCCTTTTTCTTTAATATTGTTATTAACTTCAACAACAGTTTCATCTGTACTTTTAGCTCCTTCATATAAATATGCTTTTACACCCCATAATAGGCTCAACATATTAATAATTCTTTTATTGGATGTAAATACAATGATATTTGCAAGTGGTCGATGAGATGATATTTGGAAAGCTGTATAACCTGACTGTGTTAAAGTAATAATAGCTTTAGCTCCTACTTGTCCAACCATACCGGCAGCATTATAACAAATCATATCTGTTATATATCGTTCACTATCTTTTTTAGGATAATGTAAAGGTACTTGAATATGGTTGTCATCCTCAACGTTAACAATAATTTTAGCCATATTCTCAATTACTTCTACCGGATGTTTTCCAACAGAAGTCTCTCCACTTAACATAACGGCATCTGCACCATCTAAAACAGAATTAGCCACATCATTTACCTCTGCTCTTGTTGGAGTTAACCCATCAATCATACTTTCCATCATCTGAGTTGCAATGATTACAGGTTTACATTGGGTTTTACATATGCTAACTAAATTCTTTTGAATTAAAGGAACTTTTTCCATTGGGATTTCGATTCCCAAATCTCCTCTTGCAACCATAATACCGTCTACAACATGAACTATTTCTTCTATATTAGTAATAGCTTCTGGTTTTTCAATTTTTGCTATAATCGGAATTTTATGATTACAATGTTTTTGTATTAAATTTTGTAGATCAATAACATCTTCTTTATGTCTTACAAAAGAAAGTGCGATCCAATCAAATTCGTATTTGATTGCTGTTAAAGCATCTTTAATATCTTTTTCAGTTAATGCAGGTAAAGATATTTGAGTATTAGGTAGATTAACTCCCTTTTTAGATTTTAAAGGTCCTCCTTGTATAACCTTTGCAATTACTTTATCCGTTAAATTAGTTTCAATAACCTCAAAAATTAATTTACCATCATCCAAAAGTATTTTTTCACCCACCTTTACATCTTTTGCAAATTGAGGATAGCTCATGTAAACCTGTTTAGAGTCTCCTTCAATATTTTCATTTGTAAACGTGATTACGTCTCCTGCATTTACAATTGTTCCTTCTTTAACAACACCTACTCTTAGTTTAGGTCCTTGTAAATCGGCTAATAGTGCTACACTAAAACCAAATTCTTCATTTAGGTCTCTTACGGTACGTATCCATCTTTTTACAACTTCTTCTTCAGCATGAGAAAAATTTACTCTAATTACATTTACTCCTGCTTTAAACATCTTTAACAATGTATCCTTATCTTCAGAAGCAGGACCTATAGTAGCTACTATTTTCGTTTTTTTTCTAAATCCACTCATTATGTAGGTAATATCAAATTTTCTAAATTTTTTATTTTTATTTTATCAATATTTATTTTATTAAATTTACAAATCTTTTTAAGATTTTCCAAATTTATGTAAAACTCATCATCTAATAAGCTATCAGATTTTAAAAAATAATTGAAATAATTATATTCAGGAATTAAAATTTTAACTTTTTCTATCTTATCAAAAAAACTATTATTGTCATTTATTATGATTTGAGGATAGGAAAAATTACTTATCAATTCAATTTTTTGTTCGGTTTTTTCGAGAAAAAATCTAAATATAGAGAAGACATAAGTAATGCCATTTTCTATTATTTGCTGGTCATTAACGCGCTTAAAATTAAAATTACAATTTTTATTTAAATAAAAAACAAAATCATAATCCTTGCTAATATAAGAATTAAATCCTAATAAATTAAAATTAAATATAGGATCGTCTATGTCCCAGTCTAAAGAATAAGTTTTCAATATACTTATTTATTTTGTTGAGTAATAAAATGCTTGTCTAGCCTATGATAGGCTCTTCTTGAGGCACACTCTTCAGCTTTTTTCTTAGAAGTAGCTCTCCCTTTGGCAATAACTTTATTATCAAGTTGAATTATGGAATTAAATATTAACGACTCTTCGGCATTTTCTTCTTGAAAAGTATTAAAAGTTATTTCCAACTTATTTTTTTGAGACCACTCTATAATCAAACTTTTATAACTTGTAATTCTTTTTTCGAGTTGCTCAAAATTTTCATGCTTAATGAGTGTTTCATTAATATATTTCCGGCAAAATTCAAACCCACTATCTATATAAATTGCACCAATTAGTGCCTCATATAAATTTCCATTTATATTTTCTCCCAAACTAGTGTTCTGCCTCTTTTGTAGAAAAGTGGTCAATTTCAAGTCTGCTCCTATAATATTTAAGGATTTCCTATTAACTAGTTTAGAACGCATCTGAGTAAGATAGCCTTCTTTTTTATCAGGTGCTTGATGATATAAGTAGTCTGACACAATACTTGATAATATGGAATCTCCTAAAAATTCTAATCTTTCGAAGTTCTTATTATCATTGGTATTTACTGAGGAATGTGTAAAACATTCATAGAAGATTCCAATATTGGAAGGTCTATATCCAATAAGGCGTTCAATTTTCTTTTTAAAATTTTTTTCCTCTTTTTTTTCGGAATCTTGTCTGAATAAATATGAACATAAAAGTATTTTTTTCCAAATACTCATTCGTTTTTATTTTCTCTTATTTTAAAATTTCTTTAAAATAACACATGCGTTATGCCCTCCAAAACCAAAAGTATTACTCATTGCATATTTAACATCTTTTTCTTTTGCTATGTTAAAAGTAAAATCTAAATTTTTATCAAAGTCTTCATCATCTGTGAAGTGATTGATAGTTGGTGGTACTTTACTTTCTTTGATTGCTACTATACATGCTAATGCTTCAATAGCTCCTGCTGCACCTAATAAATGTCCAGTCATAGACTTAGTTGAATTGATCTGAATATTATAAGCATGCTCACCAAATAGCTTAAGGATAGCTTTTGCTTCAGCTAAATCTCCCAATGGGGTTGAGGTTCCATGAACATTAATATGATCTATATCGGTAAGTCCTATACCTGCATCATCAATAGCATTTTTCATAACATTATACGCACCTAATCCTTCCGGATGTGGAGCAGTCATATGATAGGCATCGGAGCTTAATCCTCCACCGACTACTTCAGCATAAATAGTAGCTCCTCTTTTAACTGCATGTTCATATTCTTCCAAGATAAGAGTTCCTGCACCTTCTCCTAAGACAAAGCCATCTCTATCTTTATCGAAAGGTCTGGAAGCGGTTTTTGGATCATCATTTCTTGTTGACATTGCGTGTAAGGCGTTAAATCCTCCTACACCACTTGCCGCTATAGCTGATTCAGAGCCTCCTGTTATAATAACATCTGCTTTCCCTAGCCTTAAAAGCATTAAAGCATCTATTATTGAATTGGAGGAAGAGGCACATGCTGAAACGGTAGCATAATTCGGCCCTCTAAATCCATATTCTATTGATATAAGACCGGCAGTCATGTCTGCTATCATTTTGGGAATGAAGAAAGGATTAAATCGAGGTATGCCGTTTCCTAGAACATAAGAGGAAACTTCTTGCTCAAATGTATTCAATCCACCGATTCCGGATCCCCAAACAACCCCTACTCTATTTTTGTCTAATTCTGAATATTCTAGTAGTTTACTTTCGCTAACTGCCTCCCTAGTGGAAATTAACCCAAATTGGGCACATCGATCATATTTACGAATATCTTTTTTTTCAAAATAATCCTCCGGATTATAGTTTTTTACTTCGCAAGCAAATTTTGTTTTAAAATTAGTTGCGTCAAATAGAGTAATTGGACTTGCTCCACTAACTCCGCTTAATAAAGCTTTACAGTATTCTTTAAAATTATTCCCGATTGGAGTTATTGCACCAAGTCCAGTTACTACTACTCGTTTTAAAGCCATACTTTAATGTCTTTGTGTAAATTATTGTTTGTTTACTTCTTCAATATAAGAAATGGCTTGACCAACTGTTGAAATTTTTTCTGCTTGATCATCAGGGATTTGAATATCAAATTCCTTTTCAAACTCCATAATTAATTCTACTGTGTCTAATGAATCTGCCCCTAAGTCGTTTGTAAAACTTGCTTCTGGTGTAACTTCGCTTTCATCTACTCCTAATTTATCAACGATGATTGCTTTTACTCTTGATGTAATGTCAGACATAACCTTTTATTTTTTTATTATAGTTCAGTCGGCAAATATAAAAATTTTTTTACTATAATTATACTTTTTAATACTTTTTGATAGACCTATCCATATATCAATGAATATATTGCGAATTTATCACACTTAAAATCAATATATTAACCCACATTTAGACATAAACATAAAAATTTAATATTATTTATGTTTTTTCCATCAATTTTTAACACATTATTGTTACCAATCACAATAAATATTCGGTGAAATATTCTTTTTCGATGTGCGTTAAAGAATCATAAACTCCTTTTCCAAAATTATAGGTTGAAATGTACTGCGCGATCTCTTTTATTGACCATACAGCATTATTTACAGCACATCCTAAAAAAGAATTTTTAATCATTTCCACATCATTATTTGAATCTCCAAATGAAAATATTCTACAGTCAATATCTTTCGTTATTTCTTTCACAGCCAAATATTTATTTATTTTTGATGAAAATATTTCAAGGTAGGAATCTGAGGAAGTGGTTATTTCTACCCCTGTCAGCTTATTTCTCAAAATATTTGTTAATTGATTAATATCTCCATCATCTACAATTAATATTTTTAAAACTTTTTGGAAGTTATATTCCTTTAATGAGAGGGCTTTAAAGTTTACCCCTTTTTCTTCTTTTTTATAGGCTTCCGTCTCTAAAGATGTAGCATACCAGGCATCTTCTGTGTATAACCATAGATTTACATACTGTTGCTGATTATTAACAAAATAATTAATTACCTCTTTGGAAATCGGATAGGTTTTAAAGGTTTTGTTTTTATAGAGAATGTGTCCTCCATTCAATGCTATAATATAATCAATGATAAATTCCTCATTTGAATACATCGTTATAATTCCGTTATATGGTCGACCGGAAGCTAAAATTACTTCACCTAGCTTTGAAGCTTTTTGCAATGCTTTTATCCCATATAAATCTAACGATGGACTGCCGAAATTCGTTAATGTACCATCAATATCTGAAACAAAAATATTTTTCATTTTTTTAATATTTATTAAATATACATAATATTATCTGAGTTATTAGTTTTACTTATCTTTGAATTAATAAATATAAATTATGTTATCTTCCATTCCTTTAAAACAGATTTTATTCATTGATTTGGAGACTGTTCCACAATATGAAACCTGGAATGAATTGCCGGAAAGAACAAAAGTTTTATGGGAAAAAAAAACACAATTTCAAAGAAAAGAAAATATTTCTCCGGAAGAATATTATTATGAAAGAGGGGGAATTCTCTCTGAATTCGGCAAAATAATTTGTTTATCTTGTGGGTTAATCACTGAGGATAAAAAAATACGTATTAAAAGTTTCTATGGGGATGATGAAGAAAGAATATTAAATGGATTTATTGATTTATTGAAATCTAATTATTTTAGATCTAATTTACTTTTATGCGCCCATAATGGAAAAGAATTTGATTTTCCTTATCTGGCTAGAAGAATGATGATTCATCAAATTGAACTTCCTAAGATTTTAAAGATGCATGGAAAAAAGCCCTGGGAAATTCCACATCTCGATACTATGGATTTATGGAAATTTGGAGATTATAAACATTATACTTCATTGGATTTATTAGCTCATGTTTTCGGTTTACCTTCTCCCAAGGATGATATGGATGGAAGTGAAGTTTCTAAAGTATATTATCAGGAGAAAAATTTAGAACGCATAAAATCGTATTGTGAAACTGATGTCATTACACTTATTAATGTATTTCGTAAAATGCGGCATGAGCCTATTTTAGAAAGAGAATAAATCGATTTATTTATTTTTTTACTTTTAACCTATTATTTTTTAGTAAATAAAAACAGGTCTGATAATTAGCTATAGCTTCTTCCAAAATGGAATGATTTATGTTTTTATCTTTAAGCAGCTGCGACCCTTTAATTACTTTATACTGTTCTACTTTTTGATTAGGTGATAAAACAATTAATGTATTATTCTTTAAATATCCTAGTTTTTGGTAGGTTGCGATTAATGCTCTTGGTTGATAGGTATTATTGAATATATCTTGACCATAAAAACTTGAATTATAAGAAAAGTGTAACTTCCCTAAAAGTGTAGGCATTAGATCAATCTGAGAAACTGTTTTAGTAATTTTTTCAGATTTAATAAATCCCGGTGAATATATTATGGCTGGTATTTTATATTTATCTAAAGGAATATTTTCTTTCCCTGCACTTGAAGCACAATGATCAGCAACAAATACAAAAACTGTTTGATCAAACCATGGATGTTTTTTAGCTTCTTCGATAAATTTACCTATTGCATAGTCTGTATATTTAACACCTCCTTCTCTAGACTTACTGGTATTCGGTATATCTATTTTTCCCGGGGGATAAGTAAATGGTCTATGATTGCTTACTGTCATAATATGACCGAAAAAAGGAACTTTATTTTTATTATTATTATCAAAAACTTCGATTGCCTTCTTAAACATATCTTCATCACAAACGCCCCATATATTAGCAAAACTTATTTCTTCAGACTTAAAAGAACTTCTGTCTATCACGCTATAGCCATTTCCTTCGAAAAAAGTATTCATATTGTCAAAATAACCATAACCACCATAAAAATATTGGACCACATACCCTCTCTTTTTAAACAAATACCCTGTAGAAAACATATTATCATTGTTATGTCTTTTTATAATGCTTTCTCCGGGTGAAGGTGGAATACAAAGAGTCACTGCCTCTAATCCTCTTACAGTTCTAGTTCCGGTGGCATACATGTTGGTAAAAAACAAGCCTTCATTAGCTAATTTATCTAAATTGGGGGTTATATTATGAGTATTCCCAAAACTACTTAAAAAGTCAGCGCTCATGCTTTCCATAGTTATAAGAACTATATTTTTACGAAGTTCGGGAAGAGAATCTTTAATGATTTTTGTATTATAATTTTCAGTCCAATGATTGTCGTAGCTATTATTAAGTATTGAAAAAGATTTTTTTAACGGTAATTTTGCGTAGAATTGGTCATAATTTAACGAACTATCTTCAAATGCTTTATAAAATCTAACTAACCCGTTTGCTTGCAATTCATTTACAAAATTATTATCTGAATTTTCATATTTTTTAGTTATTTTCAAAATATACAAGGCCCCTACGAACAAAGCAATATACAAAAGACTACCAATTAATTTTATTTTAAAGTTAGGAAAATCGGTAAAATATTTTTTCGCTTTTTTAAGATAAATTATCGTAATTAATAATGAAATCAACAATAATGATGAAAACATAGGAATAATTGGATAAGATTCTAGTATATTCCCTATTACCTCATTGGTATAGACTAAATAATCTACCGCTATAAAATTGTACCTCACCCCAAACTCATTCCAGAATAGAAATTCGCTGATAACATTATAATTGATTAAAAAAATATAACTAAAGAAAATAAAAAAATATACCCAATATCGCCAAGTTTGTCTAATGTTCTGCATTAATAACAATATGATAAAGGAGATTGCCTTTATTAATACAAAAGTTTTTATTAAGGTGGGTACAATACTACCATAATCGTCAAAGACTGTTTTAAATAAAAACAAATAACTTAATACGATTACAAAAAATCCTAAAATTATATAATTAAATGGTGATTTATATTTTGTACTTGAAAGAAAAATTAAATGAACCCAAAGGAAAATAAAGATCAGTATTGATACACAAAAATCATTTATTAAACCAATCGTAAATATTTTCAAATAATCAATAAATGAAAAATTTGAATCAGTAACAGGTGAAAACAAAAGGACAATTCTTAAGATCAAACCTACTATAACATAAAAACTGGAAATTTTAATAAATGGAGTTATTAATTTTCTCATTAATAATTTTTAGTATTTATATTTATTTATTTATCATATAATAAACTCAAAAGTATATATTTTTTCTATATTATTCAAATTAACATATTTATATTATAAATCTTTGCAAAATTATACCTTTCTTATAACCCATAAGTCCATCAAATACAGATAATTATTCAATTCACAAATTGTTAAAAAATTTTTTTATCATTTTTTGTTTACCATTTTTTGTTTATCATTTTTTATCTAAAAAAGAATATTTATATAGTAATAATTATCAATATGATAAAACCGAAAGGATATATTTTTACCGAAACACAATTCTATTCTAATATTTGATGATTTTTTGTATTTATCAAAAAATATAGACTATATAAAAATAAAAAGGGTAAATAAATTTACCCTTTTTATCCATCTTAATATTTTGAAAACAAATTATTAAAGTTTTTTACTAGCTACATTTTTCCAATCTTAAATTTATTTCCAATAATTCCATTTAAGACCATCAAAGACAGCAAGCATTTTATTTAAAGTATCATAGCAAATCATTCCCGGATGCGGACTTTTTACATTTAAATGGGGAGCATTTACTTTAGGTAAAACTAAAGCCTTATCTGAAGCTTCTAAAACCAAAACTCCTTCCGCTGTAGATCCTTGATCACCAATGATAATACCTTTTCCTTTTTCGTCGGAATTATTAAAATTTACCGTTGAAACACTTCCGGCATCGGATAAATCCCTCCAAGTTCCATCTACTTTCATTTTTAGTTTAGAATCATTTTTATCCATTAATAAAGTTCCGTCCACCGCGTTCCCAGGTAGAGCCTCGACAATAGGTAATAATATCCCCTTTTCTGTTCCGCTATCAAAATCCAAGATAGCTCCTCCTTGAACATCCATTTTACCGATAGCAATTTGAGCATGCAACGTAAATGCAGTAAATATAACTAGTAAGATCAATAGTTTATTTTTCATTTTATTTTTTGCTTTAATTAGATTAATTAGTAGGACACGTTCTTTGAATACAATTCCAATCAGTTCCATTATATAACTTAATACATTTATCGTCTGTATCGTAAATAATCATCCCTTCAACCAAATCTTGAGCAGGAATTGAATTTGAAGTTGTTCTAGTTATTACAAATCCTTTACTTTTAGATTCCAACACTATAAACCCATTGTAAGTATTATGCGGCCAATTGTCCATTGTTTTTTCAAAGGTGGTTATTCCAATTTCCGATATTTCAGTCGGAATTTCAGTATTTGGATCTAATGTACAATAAGGAAGATCTCTACAAAATGGAACTAAAACCTCATTGTCTCCGTTTACTTCAATTCTGGCACAATCTATCTCACTTGTAGTTGACATATCTATGTTTACCTCAAACTCGTTAAGTTGATCGGAAATAGGGGTCGGTGCTTGTACTTGAAAGCTAATCTCATGCTTTCCTGGTGGTAAACTAAAATTTTCGATTTCAAATTCAGAATATGGAATGACTTCCTTGTTAATAGTACCATTGGTCAATTTAAATGAAGTTTTAAAACTACGATCAATATATTCAAAACCTTCTGTAAATGCGGCATTCAAGGTTACTTCATCCAATAAATCACCAGGATTTGTTACATGTATAGTTACTAAAATTTTATCACCATCATTAATACAAGATTTATTTACTTTAATCTCATCTATAGTAACCGGGTTCGCTAAACCAGCCGATATAGAATTTATTGTACTATTTCCACATCCGTATACTAAATCACAGCTTTCATATGTTTTATCTCTATTTTCGCGATCTAAATAATTTATAGAAGCCCTAGTTTGGTATGATGTGGTTTTATCTTCAGTAAATTTAGCTCTTGCTGTAACTATAGTTGTTGAACCACCGTGAACTAATATTCCTGGTACGTCAAGTACTTCATTGTTTCCATAATCATTTGGGGATTGAGTAAATTCTCCATCTGTTACATTCAAAGAGTTTTCTACCCATTGCATTCCCGATGGTAGTGAATCTTTTAAGTTTACCAGTTTATCCTCACAATTTGTATTCATTATTGAAAATGTAAAAGGAACTTCTTCACAGGTAAGAGAGGAATCCTGAACTTTAAGTGTTAAAGCCAGTCCGTCTTCATTAACCTCTACCGGTTTCGGACAATATAGTGTAATAGGTCCAATACCTATTAATTGACTTCTTAAATTATTATTTTTATTATTATATTGTGCCTTATATTCGATAACAATCTCTTCTACAGCAATTGGAAAATCAACTCTAACTCGTCCTCTGATTGCTGTATAGCCTGAAGACCTAGGGGCTCTAGGTTTTCCTTTCGCGACATTATCGTTAATAGTGTATGTACTTCTTCTTTGAGGGGCCACATACATTAACTTAGGTTTCACAGTTCCTTCACCACACTTTCCGTATACTACAACCTAATCAGATACTTCAGCTTGCGTATCAATATCGGATATTTCAAAGGTAGCTGCTGCAGCCCCTCCTGAAAATTTAATACTAGTAGTGATAGGCTGTGTATCTTTATTACGTGAACTTCTTCTATATAGTTGCAATGCTCTTCCGACCCTCC